>PKTZ01000088.1 GCA_002868925.1 Desulfuromonas sp.
ATGCTCGACGAGACGCTTAAAATGTCGGCTTTTCTTGCCGGCATGTTACTTCTGCTGGCACTCAATCTTCTGCCCGGGTTCGGTGCCGCTATTTATGCTGTGTTGTCACTGCTCTGGACGGCAACGTTCCTCGTCGTCGAGTACACCGGTTATATCTTTTCCCGCCAGCGCAAGACGTTTGCCGATCAGAGGCGGTTCATCCGGCGGAACAAGCTGCTCTGCCTCGGTTTCGGGTTCGGGGCTTTATCGCTGCTGGCGATTCCATTTCTGCAGTTTTTCACTATTCCGTTAAGCGTGGTCGGTGCGGTTCGTTTAATGTCCGATTGCGACATGCTCGCTCTGCCTCAGGGACTGGATGAAGATGCTTAGTGTAGCCGTTGCCGCTGCCGAAGCCGGTGCCGCTGTATTGATGGAGATGTTCGGCAAGAAGATCCGTATTGATCATAAAGGTGAGGTCGATCTGGTTACTGAGGCGGACCGGGCCGCGGAGAAGGCGATCGTCGAGACGATCGGCAATCAATTTCCTGAACACGATATCCTGGCGGAAGAGGGGAAGTATGCCGATCGGTCGAGCCATCATCGCTGGATTATCGATCCGCTGGACGGTACCACCAACTACGCGCACAGTTTTCCATGGTTTGCAGTTTCAATCGGGCTCGAGGTTGAGGATGAGGTGGTTATTGGTGTTGTCCTAAATCCCTACACCCGCGAGCTGTATGTCGCCGAAAAGGGTGCCGGGGCGACTCTCAACGGGAAGTCAATCTCCGTTTCGGCGATCGATCGACTCGATCTGTCCCTCCTCGCGACCGGATTCCCGTATGATCGCAAGCAGAGTCAGGGCAATAATTACGACAATTTCATCAATTTTCAACAAAGCGCCCAGGCTTGCCGGCGGCCCGGTGCGGCCTGTCTAGATCTTGCCTCTGTCGCGGCCGGGAGATTCGACGGCTACTGGGAGATGAAGTTGAAGCCGTGGGATGTAGCGGCCGGTCAGCTTCTGGTAAGCGAAGCGGGGGGGCAACTCTCGAACTTTGGTGGAGACCGGCTCGATATATATGGCAACGAAACCGTTGCCAGCAACGGACTGATACATGATGCCATGATCACAATTCTTCGAAACGGGAACAGGCCATGAGGCTATCATTTGTTCCTGTTACTCTGTTCCTTCTGTTCAACACCGCCCCGGCGCTTATGGCGCAGCCGGACAGCCATCATCCTCCGATAACAATGTCCGAAAACTACTCACCTGCCGAGCAGGCCGAGGCCTATTTAATTACCGGACAGAAAGAACTTGAGGCCGGCGAAGTCGATGCGGCGATCGACAGTTTTGTCGCCGGTCAGCGTCTGCAGCCGGAGGACGGCCGTTTCAGCCTCATGCTTGCGTTGGCATACCAGACACTATCCCAACCGGAACTGGTCGAAACGCACTTGCTCGAAGCGGCCAGACTGATGCCGTCGGCGGACGATCCGCTCCACCTTCTGTTTCGACATTACTATATGGCCGGTGATCTCGCCGCAGCCGAGCCTTACCTGGTCGAACTGATTCGGCGCCATCCCGGCGATGAACAGTTAACCCGGAATCTCGATAAATTACGACTCGAGATGACGGTCGAGCAGGAGATGGAATCCGATCTCGATAATATCTTCACAATCCGCATCGACAGCGCTTTGGATGAGGAGATTTCGGCGTTGGCGATCGAGGCGCTGCAGGACGCCTACGCAGAACAGGGCTCGCTGCTCAATCATTACCCGCAGAAGCAGGTTCAGGTGATTCTTTATCTTCGTGACGATTACGACATGATGACCGGTTCCCCCCCCTGGTCGGCCGGCCGCTTCGACGGTAAAATCCGGATTCCGATCGCGGCGGGAGCCTTGGATTCGACCCTTTTCCGGACGATTCTCTTTCATGAATACAACCACTTTCTGGCCCAGCAGCTAAGCGGTGGCCGGGCTCCGGCTTGGTTTTACGAGGGGTTGGCGATGGTTGCCGAAAGTAGCCAGCACCAGGGCTCATTGCGTTACCTGGCGCCGGCGGTCGGGGCCGGGCAGTTGGTTCCGTTTTCCCGGTTGGAGAAAAGTTTCCTGAGTCTTGATCAGGAACAGGTGTCTCTCGCTTATGAACAGAGCTATTCCTTCGTCTCTTATTTGCGTGAACAGTTCGGTTGGCACACTCTCAAGGATCTTCTGCTCGCTTATGACCAGGAAAGGTCGACGGAAAATGCGTTTGTCGCTGTTTTTTCCGGATTCGGTCTTGATTTCAATCAGTTGGTTCGCGAGTGGGAAAGCAGTCTCTGATCTTTTTTGAAAAAGTTCCGGGTCGGGGGTTGTCGGGCCTATCTTCAGTCGTTATATTTTACTATAACCACCTGCTCAGGTTCAGCGATTGTTGGTTGTCTGCAACCATTGAGCGTTCGTCTTAAATGGTTGCGGACGTAACGCAAGAAGGAGGTTACATGGTCGAGATGAGTTCGAAGAAGTCCCAGAGGGCTACGGAATTGGACGAAAGCGTATCCCGTATCGATGAAGACCTTCAGATCATGGAGTCTTTTGACAAGGAGGTAGCTGGTGTCGAAGACGGAATCAAGGATTCGATGAAGAAAGCGGACCGCGAGTACAAAGATTCACATTTTCACAGTGTGCCGCGTGCCCGCAAACACCAACGCTGACAAGAACCGCTGCCAAGCGAAAAGGCTCCCTTTGAAAAGGGAGCCTTTTTTCGTTGAAAATATTTCAGAAATCCGTTCAGTTAATATCTTCCGGGATAGATTCTTCAGCCGGTTCTTCTTCGGTCTTGATCCTGTCTATTTCGGCGATCAGGGATGCTGCCGTATGTTTCAGCGAGTCGAGGTGGGCAAACATCGACTTGACGTCGGCTTTGCTTAAAATCGCCTTTTCCCCGGCTTCGCGCATATCGTCAATCATTTTCCCGAGATCGGCGTGCCCCTCGCTGATCTTCTTCTGCACTGCACTGAGATCAATTTTCTTCTGCACGATCCGTTTATACTGATTCGCCTTGAAGGTGGCACTGTGGAATGTTTTCAGGGTCGAGTTCCACAATTTCTCGGTCGTCGCGACTCCGTTGCCGTTTTGTTCGCGTTCCTCTTTTTGCTCGTCCATATTCTCCTCCGTCGTCAAGGATTTATCCCATGATATCACTGCTATTCGACTGGTCAAGGAGAACTTTCTAATATCTCTTCTTGCCCGATAACGGCGCATCGTTTACACTGTCGTGACTTTTTCTTTTGGAGGGTTCAAAATGACTTCTGCTGCAGAACGTGGAAAGACAAAATATCAGATTAACCTCAGGCGTTACCTTCGTGAGTGCGATGTCGATCGGGATCTGACCCGGGTGATCTGCGAGATCGCCAACGCTTCTAAATACATTATCAATGCCATCCGTACCGGAGATCTCGGTGTCGCCGGTACTTCGAACCTTTACGGGGAGCAGCAGCTGGCGCTCGATGTTCTGGCCGACCGGATTATCCAGAAGCGACTGATGTATTCGGGAGTGGTTGCCAACCTGGCATCCGAGGAGTTGCCAGATATCATCGAAGTGACCCACCCGAGCAACAAGCGTTACTCGATCGCCTTCGATCCTCTGGACGGTTCATCGCTGGTCGATGTCAACCTGGCGGTCGGGACGATCGTTTCGATTTTCGAAAGCGACAATCTACTGCAGCCGGGCCGCAACCAGGTAGCGGCACTCTATGTCCTCTACGGTCCCCGCACCACTATGGTCGTATCGACCGGCAAAGGTGTTCACGAATTCGCCATGAACCAGTTAATGGAGTTCGACCTGGTTCAGGAGAATATCACCATGGAGGGAGGTGCCAAGGTCTACGCCCCCGGCGGCACCCGCGCCAAGTATTCGCCCGGTACAGAGAAGTTCGCCCGGCACCTCGAGACCAACGGTGCCAAACTGCGTTACAGCGGCGGGTTCGTGCCGGACATCAACCAGGTGTTGATCAAGCGGGGCGGGGTTTTCATGTATCCGCACCTCAGCGATGCACCGCAGGGGAAACTGCGGGTCCTGTTCGAGTTGAACCCGATGGCATTTCTGATCGAACAGGCCGGCGGTGCCGCCTCGACCGGACGCGGGCGCATGCTCGATGTTGAACCGCAGGGGATCGACGATCGTTCGCCGATCTTTATCGGTAGCAAGGAAGAGATTGCCCGGCTCGAGCAGTTCATTGCCGAGGAGAGTTGACCGCTGTCAGCTGTTTTGGCTGAAGGGATAGACTGATATTGAAAGCCCGACCGTGTCAACGGTCGGGCTTTTTTTGTTGGCATTACTGTTCTTTGTTGATGAGGAAGGTCTGCTTGTGCCCTTTTTCTTCGAATTTCAGGCGGGTGTTTTCTGCCTGATCACGGGTTTCAAATCGATCAGAAACCGGTTGCCGTTGTCGTCAACCCGGCAAAGCAGCCACTTTTTTCTCTGCACGTTCATCCTGATATCTATTCTGTACAGCAATTCCGGCTAGTTTGACTCGCTCAGAATTTTTTCGGTAGCTATCTGCAGGATTTCCTGGTGGGAATCACCTTCGCCGATCGTTACATCGAGGTCGTGAATGATCCCGTCCTCCAGGCTGTAAACCCAGCCATGCACGTAGAGGTCCTGCCCTTTGCTCCAGGCGTCACCGACGATCGTGGTCTGGCAGATGTTGGCAACCTGCTCAATGATGTTCAGTTCGCAAAGCTTTTCGAATCGCTTCCGGTCGTCGGTCAGGATGTCGAAGTAATTTTTGTATTTTCGGATGACATCATGAACATGGCAGAGCCAGTTGTCGATCAGCCCGTGCCGGTCGTTGTCAAGTGTTGCCTTGATGCCGCCACAGCCGTAATGCCCGCAGACGATGATATGTTTGACTTTCAGCACGTCGACGGCGTATTGGATGACGCTCAGGCAGTTGAGGTCGGTATGGACGACGAGATTGGCGATGTTGCGGTGAACGAAGATTTCTCCCGGCATCAGGTCGACAATGGCATCGGCCGAAACCCGGCTGTCGGAACAGCCGATCCAGAGGTACTCCGGGTTCTGTTGTTCTGCCAGTTTAGTGAAAAAATCTGGGTCTTCTTTTGCGATCCGCTCGGCCCAGACGCTGTTGTTGTCGATCAGGTTTTGCAATTTGCTCATGATGGTCTCCTGGTCGGTTTGATATCGATCAGTGGTGTCTTGTCGAGGCAGTCGAGCCCCTTGACGTAGATACAGTTGCCGTCGATCGACTCGATCGGGACTTTGGCAATGCCGATCGGGTTCGGTCGTTGCGGGGTACGCAGGGCGAATATCCCTTTGCGTTCCCCTGTTTTTCGCGACGGCAAAATCAGTTCGGAAAATGATGCCTGATCCATCCAGTACAGGATCAGAATACGGTGACCGGGGTCGAGGCCGGACAACGCATCTTTAAACTCGGTATTGACGATTACCCGGCAGACCGGTCCCGACTCCTCGATATTGCGCGGGCACTCGTCAAGGGTCGAGTAGGGGGTCCTGATCAGGCCGATCGGTTTCAGTTGGTATGTCATCATCTCGTAATCTGTTTGCTACGGCAAGGCGGAGTGTTTACTCACCGTAGGTCTCATCGTAATCGTTCATCGCCGCCGTAATAACCTTGAGTGCACGCTCCTTGTCGTATGCTTCGGAAACCTCGACCGGTGCCGATTCTCCCGGGATCAGCTTGTAGGTGCTGAAGTAATGACGCAGTCGTTCGACGTAAATGTCAGGGAGCTCCGAGACATCCTCGATGTGGGCATAGAGGTTGTCGTTGGCCAGTACGGCGATAATTTTGTCGTCCGCTTCACCGTGGTCGATCATCTGCAGGCCGCCGACGACCTTGGCAGTGAGGATCACTTCCGGCTGGCTGATCGGGCGTTCGCTGATAACGCAGATGTCGAGTGGATCACCGTCGGCGACGTCGGTCTTGTCGGAAAGGGCTGCGACCCGATTCCCGCAGTAGGTTTTCGGGATGAAGCCGTAAAGGTTGGGCGGTTGTGAGCTCGCCCGGTGCGGGCGGTCGACCCGCAGGTAACCTGTCTCCTTGTCGATTTCATATTTGACCCGATCAAAGGGAGTAATTTCGATGTAAGCATGCACGATCCTTGGCGCATCCGGTCCGACTTCGAGGCCGTGCCAGGGGTGTGGTCGCCAGCGGTAAAACGGTTTGGGAAAGGGCATGAATGACTCCTGAATGAAAGAGGTCGGTGTGTTTGCAAACCGTAAATTATGAATTCAAAGGATAATAGAAAATATGCGTGGGGCAAAGAAAAACTTTTATCGCTGCTGTAAAACACTTTTGGTAGAAATAAAAAAGGCCCGGCAGATTTCTGCCGGGCCTTTGAGTGCTACTGTGAAACGATTTAGTTCATCGCTTCTTTGCCCTTGTCGAAACCGAGGCTGAAAGCTTTCTGGTTCAGTTCCTTGAACGCTTCCGGAACTTTAGCCAATACAGCTTTTTCGCCAGCCTCACGGGAGACTGCATCGGTTAGAGCAATCATGGCGCCAAGGGCGACCACGTTGGCGACGATCTCGCGGCCAATATCTTCTTTGGCCAAGCGCATGATCGGCAGGCGCAATACCTTGAAGTTGCCTTCCGGGGTGCGCTGGACAAAGTCTTCGTCCAGCAGCAGCAGGCCGCCTTCCTTGATGCCGTTGGCGTACTTGTCGGCAGCTTCCTGGGTCATTGCCAGGCAGGCGTCGACAACGGTCGCCTTCGGGTAGTCGATCGGTCCATCTGAGATGATAACCTCAGACTTGGATGCACCACCGCGGGCCTCAGGGCCGTAGCTCTGGGACTGCACAGCGTGCTTACCTTCGATAATTGTGGCCGCTTCGGCCAGGATGATGCCGGCGGTGATCAGACCCTGACCACCGGCACCGGAGAAGCGGATTTCATAACGTTCAGCCATTATATCCTCCTGTGTGTGATCAGGCGCCCTGCGCCTTTTTGATGACTTCTGCGTATTGGGCAGTGTATTCGGGCTTGTCTTCCTGGTGCAGAATGCCGGTCAGGATCTTGCCCTCGAGCTTTTCGGCCGGCAGCTTGGCTGCAGCTGCAACCGGTACTGCCATGTCCTTGAGCCGCTCCATCATTTCAACAACGCTACGGAACTTGTTGCGACGGCCGTAGGTAGTCGGGCAGTCATCGAGAATCTCGATAACAGCCATCCCCTTGTGCTTGATCCCTTCAGCGATCAGCTTGTCGATCTGGGTGGCGTGGAAAGCGGTGGTCCGGGCAACAAACGATGCGCCGGCGCCGATCGCCAGTTTGCTGATGTCGAAGATCGGGTCGGGGTTACCGTAAGGTGTGGTCGAAGCCTTGTCCCCGGTCGGGGTGCAGGGCGAGAACTGACCGCCGGTCATGCCGTAGATGAAGTTGTTCATCAGGACGTAGGTCATGTTGATGTTACGGCGGCAGGCGTGAATGAAGTGGTTGCCGCCGATAGCGGTGCCGTCACCGTCACCACCGCAGACGATAACGTCCATCTCCGGCTTGGCCATCTTGACACCGGTTGCAAACGCTGCGGCACGGCCGTGGGCAGTGTGCAGGGTGCAGGCATCGAGATAACCCGGCAGGCGGCTGGCGCAGCCGATACCGGAGACGATCGCGGTGTTCTTGCGGTCGAGTTCGCAGGTGTCCATGGCCCGGATCAGGCCTTTCATGACAATGCCATGACCGCAGCCGGGGCACCAGATGTGCGGCAACTTGCCCGGGCGGATTGAAGAATCATAATCGTAAGCCATTACAGTACCTCCTTGACCTTGCCGGCAATCTGACCCGGGTTGATCGGTTCACCGTCGACGCGGCCAATAGCGGCAACCTTGCAATCACCCTTGGCGACACGCTCAACTTCGATGACCATCTGGCCGAGGTTCAGTTCCGGAACAATGATCGCTTTGGCCTGCTTGGCCAACTCAGCAGTTTGCTTCTCCGGGAACGGCCAGAGGGTGATCGGACGGAACAGACCGGCCTTGATCCCTTCCTTGCGCAGGTCGTTAACCGCGTAACGAGCCGAACGTGAAGTCGAACCGTAAGCCCAGATGATAACCTCTGCGTCCTCGGTCATGTATGTTTCGAATTTTTCAATGTCGGCGACGTTGTCGTCAACCTTGTCGATCTGGCGGCGCTCTTCGGCGTCAACCAGCTCGGCCTTGGTGGTCGGGAAACCATCGGCCGCCTTGTTCAGGCCGGTGACGTGGAACTTGTAGCCGGAGCCATAAGATGCCAGCGGCGGAATTTGACCCTTGGTGTCATCGTACGGCTTGTACTCTTCCGGAGAAACCGACGGTGCTTCACGATCGATAACTTCGAGTTCACCCGGCTCGGCGAATTCGACGCGCTCGCGCATGTGACCAACGATCTCATCGTAGAGAACCTGTACCGGCATCCGGTATTTTTCGGCCAGATTGAAGGCGCGGATGGTCTCTTCGTAGATCTCCTGGCAGGATGCCGGAACCAGGGCGATGGCTGCGTGGTCACCGTGGGTGCCCCACTTGGCCTGCATAACGTCAGACTGGCCGGGGCCGGTCGGCATGCCGGTCGAAGGACCGCCACGCATGACGTTGATGATAACGCAGGGGGTCTCGGCGATGCAGGCATAGCCGATCAATTCCTGCTTGAGGGAGACGCCGGGACCCGAGGTCGCGGTCAGCGCCTTGGCGCCGGTCAGCGATGCACCGATGACCGAAGCCATGGCAGCGATTTCGTCTTCCATCTGGATGAATTTGCCTCCCACCTTCGGCAGTTCGCCCGAGAGAACCTCGGCAACTTCCGTGGAGGGGGTGATGGGGTAACCGCCGAAGAACGTGCAGCCGGCATATACAGCACCTTGCGCACAAGCGTCGTTCCCCTGTAACAGAGCAACTTTCTTTGCCACTTTGAGCTCCTCCTCTATTTAAGCTTCTTTTTTATGAACTTTGATAGCAAAATCAGGACAACGGAGTTCACACTGCATGCAGGCAATGCAAGCTTCGGGTTTTGCGGCCTTGACCACAAAGAGGTCCATCTCCAGTACGTTGGTCGGGCAGAATGCAACACAGATGTTGCAGCCTTTGCAGTACTGTTCAATGATTTCAACTTCACCTTTTGGACTGCTCATTACCGTTTCTCTCCTTTGTGTATTTGGTACCGTCTTTGACGGCTGATAAACGGCGGAATCTTAGCACAAACGGCCGGTATGCGCCAGTGATTTGTGGTAAGAATTTTCAATTATAGTAAGACTGAAAAAGCTAAAGGTATGCCGCGTGATTTCAACAGTTTATCGGGTTGGGATGAGGTGTCGATTTTGATCTGGTTGAAATCAAAGAAGGGCAATGAAACCATTGCCCTTCTTTGTGTTAGGCAAACAGCTTATTAGAATCAGAGCAGACCCTGATTTTTCAGTACGCCAACCAGTTCTTCGACCGCTGCAACGGAGTTGTCCATCAGTGCCTGCTCGGTCTCGTCAAGCTTGAACTCGACAATCTTCTCAACACCGCCGGCGCCGAGAACGCAGGGAACGCCGACATAGAAACCGTCGACACCGAACTCACCCTTGAGCAGGGCGCAGGTTGGGAGAACCCGCTTCTGGTCCTTGAGGATCGACTCGGCCATGGCGATGGCGGAAGATGCCGGGCTGTAGAAGGCGCTGCCGTTCTTGAGCAGGGCAACAACTTCGCCACCGGCTTTCTTGGTGCGCTCGACCATGGCGGTCATGACTTCTTCAGCCTTGGCAGCCGAACCGTACTTCTGCTCGAGCAGTTCCATGACCGGGATGCCGTTGACGCTGGCGTAGCGAATGAGCGGAACCATGGTGTCGCCGTGACCGCCGAGGGTCATGGCGGTTACATCCTTGACCGAGACGCCGAGTTCCCAGGCGATAAAAGCGGCAAAGCGGGCCGAGTCGAGAACACCGGCCTGACCCATAACGCGCTCCGGCGGGAAGCCGGTGACCTTCTGGCAGAGGGTGACCATGGCGTCGAGCGGGTTGGAGATGACGATGACGAAAGCGTCCGGAGCATTATCACGGATACCTTCGGCAACCGAGGTCATGATCTTGGAGTTGACTTCGATCAGGTCGTCACGGCTCATGCCCGGCTTACGCGGCAGGCCGGCGGTAACGATAACAACATCGGCACCGGCGATATCCTTGTAGTCGTTGGTGCCGGTACAGGAGACGTCGAATCCGTCAACCGGTGAAGCTTCAGCGATGTCGAGGGTCTTGCCCTGCGGCATGTCTTCTACGATGTCGAACAGGACAACATCACCCAGTTCGCGCAGGCACGAAAGCTGAGCCAAAACGCCACCAATCTGTCCACCACCGATCAAAGCAATTTTAGGTCTGGCCATTTGTTCTCTCCTTTTACTGAAATAATTATAAATTTCGCCGATCCGGAGAGGATCAGCATGGTATGAGTTTTATGGTTTCATGAACCATATTTAACAACGCTGTATACAGTATACAAACAACATTTGACTGTCAAGGAATTTGAATTGATCAACGGGATAAACTTATATGCTTTAAAAAAGCACATGATTGGGCCTGCAGTAAGGCTAAAAAGGACGTGCGCATGGTTCGGTTAGTAAAAGCGAACGGCAGTTGAAAAAGAAAGAGCCAGGACGGTAACGGTCCTGGCTCTTTCGGGTTGTTATGACGGCCTGAATTACATGGCGTCGATAATAGCGTTCAGGGTTGCGCTCGGGCGCATTGCAGCGTCCGCCTTGACCGGGTCGAGCTTGAAGTAACCGCCGCAATCGACAGCCGAACCCTGGCAGTCGATCAACTCTTTGTCGATCTTCTCGGCGTTTTCGCGCAGCTGCTTGGCAACTGGTGCGAAACGGGCCTTGAGATCGGCATCCTGATCCTGGGCGGCGAGAGCCTCGGCCCAGTAGAGGGAGAGCCAGAAGGAGCTGCCACGGTTGTCGATTTCGCCAGCCTTACGGGAAGGCAGCTTCTGGTTTTCCAGGTACTGGCCGATGCCCGCGTCGAGGGTTTCGGCAAGGATTTTAGCTTTCGGATTGTTGTCGGCATCAGCTGCCTGCTCCAGGGACGGAACCAGGGCGCAGTACTCACCGAGGGAATCCCAACGGATGTGACCTTCTCTAAGGAACTGCTCGACATGCTTCGGAGCGGAACCGCCGGCGCCGGTTTCGAACAGACCACCACCTGCAATCAAAGGAACGATGGAGAGCATACGGGCTGAGGTGCCGAGTTCGAGAATCGGGAAGAGGTCGGTCAGGTAGTCCCTGAGGACGTTACCGGTAACCGAGATGGTGTTCTCACCCTTGCGCACACGCTCCAAGGAGAACTTCATCGCTTCAACCGGGGGCATGATACGGATATCCAGTCCGGTGGTATCGAACTCAGGCAGGTACTTGTTGACCTTTGCAATGATCTGTTGATCGTGACCACGTTTTTCGTCGAGCCAGAAGATTGCCGGCTCACCAGAAGCCTTGGCGCGGTTGACGGCCAGCTTGACCCAGTCCTTGATCGGAATGTCTTTCGCCTGGCTGGAACGGTAGATGTCACCGGTGGAAACCGGCTGCTCCATCAGAACGGTACCATCGGAAGCAACAACCTGAAATTTACCGTTGCCCGGTGCTTCGAAGGTCTTGTCGTGAGAGCCGTACTCTTCGGCCTTCTGTGCCATCAAGCCGACGTTAGCGACGCTGCCCATGGTGGCCGGGTCGAACTGACCATTCTTGTTGGCATCTTCACAGATCTCGCGGTACATAGTGGCGTAGCAACGGTCGGGAACCATGGCGATGGTGTCCTGCAGTTCGTCAGCCAGGTTCCACATGCAGCCGCCGTCGCGGACGACGTTCGGCATCGAAGCGTCGACGATAACGTCATTCGGCACGTGCAGGTTGGTGATGTTTTTGCGGGAGTCGACCATGGCCAGAGCCGGGCCGGTCTCATAGCACTTGTTGATGTCGGCTTCGACTTCAGCCTTCTTATCAGCAGGCAGTTTGTCGAGCTTGGCGAGAATGTCGCCGAGGCCGAGGTTCGGGTTGGCGCCGATCGACTTCAGGGTATCTGCATGCTTCTCGAGAGCATCCTTGAAGTAAACTTTGACAGCGTGGCCGAACATGATCGGGTCGGAAATCTTCATCATGGTCGCTTTGAGGTGGAGGGAGAGAAGTACGTCTTTCTCTTTGGCCTCGGCAGCGGTTGCCGCGTAGAACTTCTGCAGTTCGGCAACCTTCATGACCGAGCTGTCGAACACTTCGCCTTCCTGCAGGGCAACTTCCTTTTTAACTTCAGTGTTGCCGGCTGCATCGACGAACTGGATCTTGACGGTATCGGCCTTGTCCATGGTGACCGATTTTTCGGTTTCGTAGAAGTCGCCGCTCTCCATGTGGGCAACACGGCACTGGGAGGTGCCCGGGGCCGGCCACGGCTTCATCATGCGGTGCGGGTTCTTCTGGGCGAATTTTTTGACCGATGCGGCAGCACGACGGTCGGAGTTGCCTTCACGCAGTACCGGGTTGACGGCCGAACCGAGGCACTTGGCGAAGCGCTCCTGCAGAGCCTTCTCTTCGTCGGTGGTCGCTTCTTCCGGGTAGGTCGGAATATCGTAGCCTTTTTCCTGCAGTTCCTTGATGGCGGCCTGCAGCTGTGGGATCGAAGCACTGATGTTCGGCAGCTTGATGACGTTCGCTTCCGGCTTCTTGACCAGGTCGCCCAGCCACGACAACCAGTCAGCAACCTTCTGCTCTTCGGTCAATTTCTCGGGGAAATTGGCGATGATACGACCGGACAGGGAAATGTCCTTGGTTTCGACTTCAACGCCGGTGCCTTTGGTGAAAGCCTGGACAATCGGCAGAAAAGCGTAAGTCGCCAATGCCGGTGCTTCATCAATCTCGGACCAGATAATTTTTGCCATAATTCTCTCTCCTTAGTGTTTGTTACAGATTGCAAGATTGCAGGATTTAAACTGCAAGATTTCTCGGTTATTAGCGTAACAAAAAGCTCAATCCGGGTATTTGACACACTTGTGCCTCACCCCTTTAACGGATTGTATACAGTATACAAAGCGGTATGGGCTGTCAAGAAAAAATCCGGCCTGTTCGGGGCCGGATTTTTTCTTGATTTCTGCAGAGTAAAGTGCGGAGGTAAAAACTATTTTTTTTCTGTCGATGGCTGGAAGATTTTGGACTCGCGGGCGGTGGCCCGGGCCTCTTCCTTCTCCTGGTCGCTGACATCGCGCGGAATGGAGAGAACCTGCCCCGGATAGATCTGCTGCGGGTCCTTGATCTGGTCGCGGTTCGCCTTGTAGATCAACGGCCAGAGCAGGGCGTCGCCGTAAATGGTCTTGCGGGCAGCAATGGCAAACAGGTTCTCGCCGCTCCGGACCCGGTAGTTGGCAGAGAGGTTGTAGCTCTTTTCGGTGTCGGGTTTTTTGATCTGCGAAAGTTTCTGATCATCGTAGATCGAACTTAAAGCTTCGAAATAGGAATTGCGCTGTTTTTCGAGCCTGATGATGTAGTCCTCGGCCGAGTTGAGCTGGTTCTCGGTCTGCTCGAGTTGTTGTCGGCACGCTTGTAGTTCGGCCTCGTGTCCGGTAAGGATTGCATCGAGCAGCAGGTGTCGACCTTTTTCCTCGTCGCCCTTCTGGACAAGCTGTTTCCCCTGCTCGAACTGGTTCCTGGCCGAAATATAGGTGTCTGCGGCCGTGTGCTGGGCACCGGCCCGCCAGGCGCTGGCAAGCGTCTTTTCGGCAACTTCCAGTTCGCGCGGAACCTGGTGGGCGCAGGCCGAAAGCAGAAATGCCGAGAACAGCGATGTAATGATTATCTTCTTGGACATGAAATTATTAATCGTTGAAATTGTCAGCTCTTCGTTTCAGCGCCAGGTTTACGTGCCAGGCGGATACCGAGTTCGCGCAACTGTTTCTCATCGACACTGCCCGGTGCTTCCGACATCATGTCGGTCGCCTTCTGGGTTTTCGGGAAGGCGATAACGTCACGGATCGACTCGGCGCCGGTCAGGATCATCATGATCCGGTCGAGACCGAAGGCGATTCCGCCATGCGGCGGGGCGCCGAACTCGAGGGCGTCGAGCAGGAATCCGAATTTCTCCCGAGCCTCTTCATCATCAACACCGAGCAGGTTGAACATCTTGCTCTGAACTTCTTGGTCGTGGATACGGATCGAGCCGCCACCGATCTCCGAGCCGTTGAGTACCAGGTCGTACGCCTTGGCCCGGGCTTTGCCGGGATCGCTTTCGAGAAGCGGCACATCCTCGTCCAGTGGAGCGGTGAAGGGATGGTGAACGGCAACATGCCGCCGTTCCTCGCCGTCCCACTCGAGCAGTGGAAAGTCTGTAACCCAGACGAATTTGTATTCTTTCGGATCGGTCAGGCCGAGCTTGTGGCCAAGGTGTCCGCGCAGACGGCCGAGCGCCTCGTTGGTGACGGCGGCGGTGTCGGCGACGAACATCAGCAGGTCGCCCGGTTCGGCTGCAAGCGCCTTGCCGATCGCATCGAGTTCGTCTGCGCTGAAGAACTTGGCGATCGGCGATTGCCAGCTGCCGTCCTCCTGGATTTTGACCCAGGCCAGCCCTTTTGCCCCGTAGATGCCGACGAAATCGGTCAGGTCGTCAAGATCCTTGCGCGAGAAGGTAGCGCAGCCCTTGGCGTTGATCGCCTTGACCAGTCCGTCTTTGGCAGCGACGTCGGCGAAAACCTTGAAGCCGCAGCCCTTGACAATATCGGTGATGTTGACCAGCTCCATATCGAAGCGGAGGTCGGGGTTGTCGACGCCGAACCGCTCCATGACTTCGGAGAATGCGAGGCTCGGCATCGGCAGGGTCAGCTCGATATCGAGTGCATCTTTGAAGATGCGGGCTACCATCCCTTCCATGATCGACATGACATCGTCACGGTCGACAAAGGAGAGCTCGCAATCGATCTGGGTAAATTCCGGTTGGCGGTCGGCCCGCAGGTCCTCGTCGCGAAAACATTTGACGATCTGAAAATAACGGTCGAAACCGGAGACCATCAGCAACTGCTTGAACAGCTGCGGCGACTGGGGCAGGGCGTAGAAATTCCCCGGGTTGACCCGGCTCGGGACCAGGTAGTCGCGGGCCCCTTCCGGGGTGCTCTTAGTAAGGACCGGGGTCTCGATTTCGAGAAAGCCGTTGTCGGTCAGGTAGTTGCGGACCGTCTGAGCCACTTGGTGGCGCATGATCAGGTTCTGCTGGACCGTTTCGCGGCGCAGGTCGAGATAACGGTACTTGAGACGGAGGTTCTCGGCGACCTCGGTGAATTCGTCGAGCATGAAGGGCGGGGTCTTGGCCGGGTTGAGAATACGCAGTTCGGAAATTTCGACTTCGACCTCGCCGGTCTTCATCGACGGGTTGACCGTCCCTTCCGGGCGGGGCGATACCTTGCCACGGGCGGCGATGACGAACTCGTTGCGGACCGCTTCTGCCTTGGCATGTGCCTCCGGATCCCGGTCGGGGTCGAGGGCGAGCTGGCCGATGCCGGTCCGATCGCGCAGGTCGATAAAGATCAGACCGCCGTGGTCGCGTCGTCGATGGACCCAGCCCATCAGGCAGACTTCGTCTCCTATCTGTTCAGCTCTTAAATCACCGCAGTAGTGTGTCCGTTTCCAATCGCCGAGAATGTCGCTCACAGCGTCCTCCATGTAAAGCGGCAGGGCCGCGTATTAATCTAAATTGAGTGCCTTGCCGGCATCAGGCGGTTCAGTATAGTCGTCTGAAGTCTGCCGTCAAGAGCTTATTTCCAGTTTTCAGGCGAGTAACTTCAACAGCTCGTCCCGGATATTTTCGATCCGGATGCTCTGCTGACCGCCGTCGGTCATGTTACGCAATTGCGCCTCGCCCCGGGCCAGTTCGTCTTCTCCCAGAATCAGTGCGAATTGGGCGCCGAGCTTGTCGGCCCGGCGCAGCTGAGATTTCAGGCTCTTACCAGCATAATCCATCTCTGCCCGGATGTCGTTGCGCTGCAGGTCGGTCAGTATGCGGAAACCTTCGCCGGCCGCCTTGTCGCCGAGGGCGGCGATAAAGAGCCGGTTCGGTGTCGTGGCCACGGCATCGCTGTTGTGCAGCAGCAGGGCGAGCCGTTCGACTCCCATGGCGAACCCGATCCCCGGTATCTCCGGTCCGCCGAGTTCCTTGATCAGTCCGTCGTAGCGGCCGCCGGCGGCGACCGCGTTTTGCGAGCCGAGGCTGCCGGTCACCATTTCAAAGGTCGTTTTCGTATAGTAGTCGAGGCCGCGGACCATGCGCGGGTTGATCGCGTACTGAACATCGATCGCGTCGAGATGACCCTTGACCGTGCTGAAATGCTCATCGCAGCCGGAGCAGAGATGTTCGAGCATGTCGGGAGCGTCGGCGGTCGCCTCCTTGCAGCCCTTCGCCTTGCAGTCGAGAGTCCGCAACGGATTCGAGCTGTAGCGCCGGCGGCAGTCGTCACAGAGGTCGTCGAGGCGGGATTCGAGGAAGGCGATCAGCTTGTCGCGGTAGCCGGGGCGGCACTCGGGGCAGCCGAGCGAGTTGATCTGCAGCTCGACATCGTCGATGCCGACCTGCTTGAAGAAGTGGTCGAGCATCGCCAGCACCTGGGCGTCGATCTTCGGGTCGTCGACCCCGATGACCTCGGCGCCGATCTGGTGGAACTGCCGGTAGCGTCCTTTTTGCGGCCGCTCGTAACGGAACATCGGTCCACGATAGTAGAGCTTCTGCACCGGGTCGAGGTTGTAGAGCTTGTGCTGGATCAGGGCCCGCATGACTGGGGCCGTCCCTTCCGGGCGCAGGGTGAGGGAGTTGTCACTCCGATCGAGGAAGGTGTACATCTCCTTTTCGACGATGTCGGTCGTTTCGCCGATGGAGCGA
>PKTZ01000196.1 GCA_002868925.1 Desulfuromonas sp.
ACTGTCTCTACTTGACCAGGCATACCTCAACCGGGATAAAGTTTGCCTGATAACCTTCCGGGACGATGAGGCGGACATCGTCCTGCCCCCGACCGGAAGTATCGACCTTGCCCGTAAGAGTTTACATAGACTGGCTATTGGCGGCTCCAGCCCGCTGGCAAAGGGGCTCAAGCGGGGGTGGGAAGTGATCAAACGTGAGAACCGGGGCGATACTCCGGGAAGACCGATTCTGGTGCTGATTTCCGACGGGGAGGCCAACGCGCCGATCAGCAAGGGGGTTGATCCGGCAGATGAAGTGCTCGCGTTATGCCGGACAATTTCGACCGACGAGATACCGGCCCTCGTAATCGATACCGGTGCTACGGGTCGGAACGATCTGATGCAACAGGTGGCCGAGCAGTTTCGAACGGTTTGCCACAGAGTCACGCATCTGCAGAGTTCGACCATTATCGAAATGGTCGAATCGATCGAAGGTTAAGTCATGACCGATCAAGATTGGGAAGATATTTGTAATCAGTGCGGACTCTGTTGCTTCAACAAGATTATTGAAGACGACGGGACCGTCTACACTACTCCGATCCCCTGCAAATATCTCGATGTCGTCAACCGGACCTGCAAGGTCTATCACAAGCGCTTCGAAACGGGCGAAGAGTGCGTCAAGCTGACCCCGGAACTGGTTGCCAACTCCATCTGGTTGCCTGATGAGTGCGCCTACGTGCAACATATCCGCACAACGACCGGCGAAGAGGAAAATGACTGACCCGACAGGCCGCAAATCCGACAAAGTGTTCGAACTGAAGCGCGCCCAAACCGCCTGGTGCCTGTACGACTGGGCCAACTCGGCGTTTGCCACGGTTATCCTGGCGGCTGTCTTGCCGGTCTATTTCGCGACCCTCGTCCCGGAAGGTGGTGGTGAGATTTCGCTGTTCGGCTGGGAACATCGCTTGCCGGCCACCGCACTATGGGGATATACCATTTCCCTGTCAATGCTATTCGTCGCCCTCTCCGCCCCTTACCTCGGCGCCTGGGCCGATTCCCGCCGCAACCGCAAGCGGGCACTCCTTGTTTCCTGCCTCATCGGAGCGTTGGCGACAGCATTGCTCGCCCTCGCCGACGACAACCGCTACCTGTTGGCGGCCGGGCTGTTCATTATCGCCAATATCGGCTTTGCTACCGGCAATATCTATTACAACTCGTTCCTTCCCGCCCTGGCGGAAAGGGACGAACTTGACCGACTCTCTGCAAAAGGCTTCGCCTTCGGATATATTGGCGGCGGTGTTGCCCTTCTTCTATCTTTTCTAATAATCGAACAGTACCAGATCCTGGCCTTTCCGGACCGCGGAGCCGCCACCCTGTTCAGTTTTATCCTGACCGGGTGCTGGTGGCTCGGGTTCGCTATCCCGGCATTTCGACGCATACAAGAGGACATCTTTATTCATCGCCCACAGCCGATGCAGCACGGTTTACGCAGTTACTTCAAAACTTTTACCCGGATCATGCACTATCCTCACCTCTTCCGGTTCCTGCTCGCCTTCCTCTTCTACAACGACGGAATCCAGACGATTATCGCGGTTTCGGCCCTGTTTGCCAGTGCCGAACTCGGTTTGTCGCAAACATCGGTCCTCGGCTGTTACCTGATGATCCAGTTTATAGCCATGCCGGGAGCCCTAGTTTTTGCGAAGCTGTCCGCGAAAATTGGCGCCAAAAATGCCATCATCTGTTCAATCGGGATGTTCATCGGCGTAACGGTTTATGCCTTCTACATGGACACGGCAGTGGAATTCTGGATACTGGGATTTGTCGTCGCCCTGATTCTCGGAGGGAGTCAGGCGATCAGCCGCTCGATGTTCGCGGCAATGATACCGCCGGGGGAATCGGCGGAATTCTTCGGCTTTTATGCGGTCAGCGGCAAGTTCGCTTCTATTTTCGGCCCATTGGTCTTTGCCGTGATAGCCGACATCACCGGCTCGGCCCGGTTGTCGATACTCGCATTAAGCGGGTTCTTTATTGTCGGTTTAATCCTGCTGGCAACTGTCGATGTTAAATCCGGCATCTGCCAGGCCGAAAAGCAAAAAACGGGCTAGACGACCTCCCCGACCAGGGCACCATCCTCCCACCCACTGACTGCGACCTGTATGAGCGAGCCGGCCGGATATTCACCTTCATTGAATCGAACCGACAGGTAATGGCGACTGAGCCCTTTTCCGCTGCTCTTTCCACCCCCCTCGACCACAACCTCAAGCTCACGGCCGACAAAACGACGGGCAAAGCTCTGTTGTTTTCCATCACTCAAAAACCGCAAACGCGCAGCCCTCTCTTTGGCAACATCGCCCGGTACCTGATCCGGCATTTTAGCCGCAGGGGTACCCGCCCGTTTACTGAAAGGGAAAACATGCAGGTACGAGACCGGCAACGACTCAATAAGCCGGTAGGTATTGGCAAACTCTTCGTCGGTTTCACCGGGGAAGCCGGTGATGACATCGAGACCGATTGCCACATCGGGAATCAACTCGACCGCGCGCATGATCATGCCATAGAAATCATCGGTCCGGTAATGCCGATTCATCCGCTCCAGCACACTGTTATCCCCCGATTGCAGCGGGATATGCAGGTGCGGGCAGATGATGTCGGCTGTTCCGACAAGTTTCAAAAAGCTATCCGGCAACTCGTTCGGCTCGATGGAACCGAGCCGCAACCTGTTCACCCCGGTTACTGTATGGAGTTCATACAACAGTTCTTCGAGAGATGTCACCGGATCGAGATCGACCCCGTAGGCGCCGATGTGGATTCCGGTCAGCACGATCTCATTGAAACCGCCTGCGGCCAGACTTTTCACCTGGGAAACGACCTGCCCCGGCTCGGCAGAGCGGCTGCGACCACGGGCGTAAGGGATGATGCAATAGGAACAGTAGGCGTTGCAGCCGTTCTGAATCTGGACGAAAGCACGACTCCGTTCGGCAAAGCTGTTAATTTCATGCGGGACGGCATTTTGTGCCGACTGGATATCGGAAACCGAAACGGTCGTTTCATCGGCACCGGTCTCGAGGTAACGAAGGATATCCTTCTTCTCATCGTTACCGAGAACGACCGATACACCGGGGATATTGCGGATCAACTCCGGCTCGACCTGGGCGTAGCAGCCGGTGACGATAACCCGACAATCAACATTGTGCCGTCGTGCCCGTCGGATCAGATTGCGCGACTGCGAATCGGTAGCGGCGGTCACCGTACAGGTATTGACGATTACCAGGTCAGCCCCTTCTTCGAACGGGATTTTTTCGAATCCGGCAGCGGCCAGTCGTTCTTCGATCGCGACCGATTCGAACTGATTGGTCTTGCAACCGAGCGTTGCTACGGAGAATGTTTT
>PKTZ01000159.1 GCA_002868925.1 Desulfuromonas sp.
AAATCGGGCGACTGGAAGCGGGCCCCTTTTACCGGCTTCGAGCTCAAGGAGAAGGTGATGGGGATCATCGGCCTCGGCAAGGTCGGCGGCCGGGTCGCGCGGCGTGCCCGCTCCTTTGAGATGGACGTCATCGTCTACGACCCCTACATCAGTGAAAAGCGGGCCGAAGATTTCGGGACCCGCCTGGTCAGCCTCGACGAACTGGTCGAGCAGGCCGACGTCATCTCGGTCCACACCCCGCTCAACGAGGAGACGACCGACCTGGTTGCGGCGGAGCAGTTCGAGAAAATGAAGGACGGAGTTCTCATCGTCAATTGCGCCCGCGGTGGCATCATCAACGAGCAGGCGATGCTCGACGCCCTCGATTCGGGCAAGGTCGCCGGCTCGGCGTTCGATGTCTGGAGTGAGGAACCGCCGCAGACCGAAACCCTGCAGAAGCTGATCGCGCATCCGAAGATGGTGGTCACCCCGCACCTCGGCGCGAACACCTTCGAAGCGCAGCAGAATGTCGCGGTCGATGTCAGCCGCGAGATCATCCACTACCTCGATGGCCAGCCGGTCGAGAACGCGGTCAACATCCCCCGCTTCGATCCCGACCTGATGGAGACGATGAAGCCGTTCATGAACCTGGCTGCCGTCCTCGGCGATTTCATCACCCAGCTGGTTCCGGCCAACCCGGCCAAGGTCAAGTTCTTCTATAACGGCAAGCTCGCCAACTACGACTGCGCGCCGATCACCGTTTGCGGCCTGGCCGCCCTGCTCGGACGCCATTCCGATCAGGAGGTGAACATGGTCAATGCCAACCTGGTCGCCGAGAGCCGTGGCATCGTGGTCGAGCAGGGGCGCAGTACCGAGACAGAGAACTACTCCAACCAGGTCACGATCACCATCGAGACCCCGGAAGGGAGCCGCAAGGTCGCCGGCACCCTGTTCGAAGGACGGCCGAAGATCGTGCAGATGCGCGACTTCCATACCGACTTCACCCCGGAGCCGTACATGCTGGTCATGACCTACGAAGACCGCCCCGGCCTGATCGGCAAGATTGGCACCATCCTCGGTGACGCCGGGGTCAACATCGGTTCGCTCAACCTCGGCCGTCGCGCCGTCGGCGGCGAGGCGATGGTCGTTCTCTCGGTCGACTCGCCGGTCAAGGAAGAGACCATCGACAAGCTGGGCGAAGCGGTCGGTGCCAGCTTTGTCCGCCAGGTGAATCTGGAGGTTTGAAAAGAAGAAGGCAGAAAAGAAAGAATACAGAAGATAGAAGATAGAAGATAGAAGATAGAAGATAGAAGATAGAAGATAGAAGATAGAAGATAGAAGATAGAAGAGGGGGCAGGAAAAATCCTGCCCCCTCTTTTTTTCATTCTGACTGCTGACTTCTGTCTTCTACATTCATGCCTTTATTCAGCTGACGATCAACGGTTTATCACATCCCGGAATCAATCCCCGCGCCTCGGCTCGTTGCAGCAGGGTGGTCACAGCCTCGATCCCCTCGGTGCCGAGGTCGAGTGAGAAATCATTGACGTAGAGCCCGATGTGGCTGTTGATGACATCATCGTCGAGCTCCTGCGAGTGGCTCTTGATATAATCACGCGGCTGCTGCGGGTGGGCGTTTGCATATTCGAGGCTCTGCCGGATCGCCCGGTCGACCGCTGCGATCGTCTCGGTTCCGAGCGACCGCTTGGCCAGAATACCGCCGAGCGGGATCGGCCGTCCGGTCTCCTCTTCCCACCAGCTGCCGAGGTCGAGTACCTGGTAGAATCCCATCTGCTGATAGGTGAATCGCGATTCGTGGATAATGACGCCGGCCGCTGCGTCACCGTTTTGCAGCGCCGGCATGATCTGGTCGAAGGGGAGGATCAACAACTCCTCGTAACCGGCGCCGTACAGCTGCAGCAGCAGGTTGGCGGTGGTCAGCTTGCCGGGGATGGCGATCCGCTTTCCCTTGAGCTCAGCCATTTCGGTCGGTGCGGTGGCAACCACCAGCGGACCGCAGCCGCGCCCGAGTGCCCCGCCGCTACGGAGCAGCGCGTACTCGTCACGCAGGTGGCCGAGGGCGTGATAGGAGATCTTGGTCAGGTCGAGTTGGTCGGCGAGGGCGAGCTGGTTGAGGGTTTCGACATCCTCGAGCCGTTCTTCGATTCGGAACTGGTCAAGTTGCAGCTTGCCGTGGGTCAGGGCGTAGAAGATGTAGGTGTCGTTCGGGCAGGGGGAGTAGCCGAGAGTGAGCGTCCGGCTCATAAGGCCTTCTCCACGTTGGCCCAGTCGTTAACCAGTTCGAGTACGCACTGCTGGGCGATATCGGAGGCGGCCGGGATATCCCAGCGTTCGGGGTCGCGGTCCTCGGTCAGGTTGGAGATGCCGCGCAGCTCGAGCAGCGGGACGCCGTACTGCAGGCAGACATGATTGACCGCGGCGCCCTCCATACTTTCGCAAACCCCTTCGGTCCTCTCCGCCAATATCCTGCCCAGTTCGGCTGTGCCGGAGCAGCTGGATACGGTGACGAAAGGCCCGGGGGCGAGGCTTTTCCCCTGCGGTGACAGGAATGCCCGCAGTCGGGCTCGTGCCTCGGCGTGCAGCTCCTGGTGCAGTGGCAGGTGGTTGTAGAATGAGACATCATCGTTGGAGCAGAGCGGGAAACCGATTTTCTGCATGTCGAGAAAACCGTCCGGGGTGACGACCCCCTCGTCGCCGTAGATCTCCTCGGTCGCCAGGGCAACGTCGCCAATCTGAAGCCCGCGGTCGAGATAGGCGCCACCACAGCCGAAAAGGATGACCGCCGTCGGTTTGCGCTGCGACAGGATCGCCTCGGTTGCCAGGGCGGCGTTAACCTTGCCGATGCCGGTATGGAGCAGGCTGATCAGCTGGCCGCTGATGCGGCCCTTGGTCAGGTCGAAGCGTCCGCAGCGGGCGGTGGCGGTGCCGGTCATGGCTTCGCGGACGAGGGCGGTTTCGATTTCGGTTGCAGCGAGCAGTGCAATCATCGGTGTTATGACCTGGGTAACAGGTAAAGATTTATACGTGAGGGCGGAACCAGCCCTGGCGGATCAGGTCGCGGCGCAGGGAGGCGCCCTGCTTGCTCACGATCCCCTGGTACCAGAACGGGGTCGTTCCATTCGGCGTTGCTTCCAGCGGCATGTCGAGCCGCTTGCGGCAGTCGGTCAGGGTGTGCCGGAACTTTTCGTCCGGTTCGGTGATAATTTCCAGAATCTTCCGACCGAGCTCCGGTTCGGTACCGGAGACGACCCGGTCGATGATATCGCGCAGATTCAGGCCGATGCGGTAATCGTCGAGGTCCCCTTCGAAGCCCGCTTCGCATTCGGCAACGAAGTCGTTCCAGTCGAGCAAAATGGCGCCGAAATCCTCGGCGGCGATATCGCTATAGTTCGGATCCTTCTCCAGGCAGGTCTCGATCTGGTCCTGCTCCTTGCGCGAGAGGAAAAACGACAGGGTCTCCTCGACCATGTACATGCCGAGTTCGTCGACCAGGTCGCCGCAGAACTTGACGAATTCGAGTTCGTTGGTGCTCATAGCGGTGAACGGTTCCGGCAGGTTGTGGCGGGCGTGGCAGAGCAGCGAAAGGTGGTCGTGACCGAGGTCGGTGTGGAAAAGGAGGTTTTCGTCGTGCGGAATGCCGAGGTGATGTAGCTGGTGCATCGCCCGGATATGGTTGTCGGTGAAGCAGGTTAGTACCTTCTCTTCCGAATAGAAGACTTCGGTCCCGGAACGGTTGTTGGCCAGACCGAACCCGACAAAACCGTCGTGGATCAGCCGCGGCAGATACGGTTCG
>PKTZ01000066.1 GCA_002868925.1 Desulfuromonas sp.
GATGCTGGTGCCGCAACTGATTAACCTGATGAGTGATACCGCACCGTGGCTGGTCGGTCTGCTCTCGGTCTGCGCCTTAGCGGCGATGCAGTCGACCGGCGCCGCTTACATGTCGACCGCCGGTGGCATGTTGACCCGGGATATCCTGAAGCCTTATCTCATGCCGAAAGCTTCGCATACGATGCAGAAGCTCTGGGGGCGGGTCGGGGTTGCCATTATCGTCGCCTTGGCGTTGCTGGTTGCAACAACGGCACACGATGCCCTGGTCCTGCTCGGCGGCCTCGCCGTCGCCTTCGGGTTTCAGATGTGGCCGGCTCTGCTCGGTATCTGTTACTGGCCTTTCTTGACCCGGGCCGGTGTGACGGTCGGCCTGATTTTCGGCCTGCTGGCGGTGATGGCGACCGAATCGATCGGACAATGGTTCGGCATTACCGCCTGGGGTCGCTGGCCGCTGACGATCCATTCCGCCGGTTGGGGAATCTTCTTCAATCTCGGCTCCGCCATCATCGTTTCCGCCTTCACCCAGTCACCGGAAGAGACCGAGCGGAAGATGCATTTCCATAACTTTCTCAAGGAACATGCGGCTATGCGCCCCGAAAGGAGACGGTTGATCCCTCTCGGGATTATCACCAGCATCGCCTGGTTCTTTTTCGGTATCGGCCCGGGCGCCGTTATCGGTAATACCTGTTTCGGTGATCCGAACAATCCGTCGACCTGGATTTTCGGGATCCCGTCGATCTGGGCCTGGCAGATTATCTGGTGGATCGTCGGTGTCTTCNGTTGCTGGCCTATAAACTGGAGCTGTCGACCGTGCCGTCCCGCGAGGTTCATGCCCTGCGTGAAGATATCGGTGATCTGCATCTCGATGTCGAAAATCCGGGCGGAGCCTGATTGGGTCGTTGTTGCCCGTGTGCAGATACGCTTTTTGATATGGGGAGGCAGCGCCTCCCCGTTCTGTTTGCAGATTTTGAATTCTTGTCCTGGATTTAGATGATGGAGACACAACTCTGGTTCTGGTTATCGGTTGCTGTGCTGGCGGGCTTGTTGTTCTGGCCGGCGGGGAACCTGATCTGGGTGGTAAGCGTTCGTCGGCAACACCGCCGCCTGGGCAGGGAACTTTCTTCGAACGAATTGACCGGTCAGAGACGGCGGGCAAGGTTTATCGCATTTTTCGTCTGCTCAATTTTTTCCCTGTTTTTTTGCCTGAACCTGCTCGGATGGCCTAGCCATGGATGATCGGCTGTACAAAGTATTGAAATATGTGGCCGTACTCATGGTCGTTCTCCTGGTCGGGATCGGTCTGTACGACGGATTTGTCCGGGGCAAAGATGCCTATTCTCTCGGTATGGCAGCGGGACACCGTTATTTCGAAGATGGCAATTTCAAGGCCGCCCTGCGCGAATTCCGAACGGCGGGAGAGGCGGTTCCCGGCGATCCGGATGCCTGCTACGGTGAGGCGATCGCGCTTTTGCAGCTGGGGCGCAGCGAGGAAGCGCTGACTTTTTTCGACCGGGCCATAGAGGGTGCCGTCGATAGTCGGGACAAGGCATTCTTTCTGGCGAATCGCGGTATTCTGCATGATCGTGCAGGGCATTATCGTCTGGCGTTGGACGATTATCGTATGTCGTTGCAGCTGGCGCCGGAGACGGCCGAAGGTCCGGGCGTCATCTCGCGGCTGCTGCATAACCAGCAGCGCAAGCCGCCGACGATTATGGATCGGGCACTCTATCTGCAGTCCGAGCTGGCGAAGCCTGAATCCGAACGGTTGCTGACGGTTCCGGCCATCGATGAAAGGCAGCGCAGCGAGAAGGTCCGGTAGGCTGTTCTAGGACTAGAGCGGCGTGCCCGCCGGCAATGCCGATGAGGGGAAACTTCATGTCCGAATTGCAACAGTTGTCGCAAAGCAATATATTCCGGGATCTCCCGTCCGGACTGCTCGATGCCCTACTGGAAAAGGGGGAGCGACGCACGCTCATCGATGGCGATTTTCTTTTCCGGACCGAACAGGACTACACGGGAGAGATCTACATCGTTCTCGACGGTGAAATTGTCATCCAGCGGACCAATGGTCAGAGTTATGGGGTCGGAGCCGGTGATTTTGTCGGCCTGTCGAGCTTTCTCGATCATGCGCCATACAGTTCGACGGCGAGCAGTCATGGCCGGGTGGAGTTGCTGGTCCTTCCCGAACCGTTGTTTCATAAGGTCAAGAAGCGTTTCCCGGAGCTGTCGACCGCGGTTAATCGGAGCATTGCCGATCGGATCCGGCGCTGGAATCCGGGCCGGCGTGGCACGACCGGAGTTCTGATCCAGCCGGTCAGGTCATTCATGACCGTGCCGTTCGCGGCATGCACCGGCGAAACCTCTCTCGAGTCGGCCCTGAATATTATGCGCAGCCGCAAGATCGGCAGTCTCGGGGTGACCGATGACGATGGACGACTGCTCGGTATCGCAACGCCCGGGATGATCGCCGAAGCGATCGGACTGCGCGGTGCTGACGTCGGGCAGGCTCTGCACGAATGCGTTATCGACCAAGCCTTTACCATCGGCCCGGAGGACCAGCTCTGGGAGGCCGAGCAGATGCAGCAGGATTACGGGGTAAAGCACCTTGTCGTTGTCGATGACGGGTTGCCGGTCGGAATGGTCTCCCAGACCGATATCGTTCGGGCCTTGTGCATGCAGGCGCAACGCAATATTCTGATCGGTCGTGCCTCCGAGGCGGTCGACCTGGATGGCCTGAAATCTCTGTTCTCCCGTCTCGACGAGTGCGCATCCGGTGCCCTTGAATACAACCGTTGGGCAACGAACGCCCTGCGCATATTGAGCGAAACCCACCTCGCCATCATGCGGCGTTGTGTTGAGTTGACCATTGAAGCGTTACTCCGGGAAGGGCTCAACAAGCCCCCGGTCCGATTTGCGCTTTTGATCATGGGGTCAGGCGGGCGTAAGGAGATGATGCTCGAACCGGATCAGGATA
>PKTZ01000098.1 GCA_002868925.1 Desulfuromonas sp.
GAATCCCATCAGGATGCCGGCCCGGGTCAGGCCGGTTTCACCATAGGCGTTCAGGGCGATGGCGAGGCCGATGTAGGCGATGTTCCCGCGGAACGATCCCTGGCTGAAGACACCGCGGGTATTGGCCGGGTAGCGCAAGATCGTTGCCGCAATAAAAGAGACGACGAAGACGATTGTCACCGCACCGACCGAGGCGGCGACGAGGCGACCGTTGAAGTTGGCGGCAAAGTCGGCCGTGCCGATCTTGTAGAAGAGGAGCAGCGGCAGGCAGAGGTAGTAGACGATGCGGTTGGTCTGGTGCAGAAATACGGAGTCGATCAGGCCGATACGGCGCAACAGGGTGCCGAGTCCGATCACGATAAAGACCGGCAGGACGATGTTCAGGATTTCGACAAATTGCGCCATGCTATCTCCGGGAGAATGCGAGAATATCCTAACAGGCCGGTTCTGTCCATGTCGATATAATCATTTCTGGGCTATCGTTTATGAAAGAAATGGTGTAGAATATTCTTCAATTGTAGACTTTATACAAGGAGTCTGTTTTGCCGACAAACTGGCGAGCCACCGTCCGGCCTGGCATCATCCTTATTCTGGTCGTTGTCATTACCGCATTGCACTACCTGACTTCGACCAGCATGCATCATTACCACGACATCTATCGTCGTCTCTATTACATCCCTATTATCCTCGGCGGTCTCTGGTTTACTGTGCGCGGGGGGCTTGCGGTCGCCCTGGTCGTTTCAGTCCTCTATGCCCCGCACGTCCTGCTGCAATGGGGGCACAGCCCGGCAACCGAGCTCGAGCAGTATCTCGAAATCCTTCTTTATAACGTCATCGGTCTGTTGACCGGCATGCTCGCGCATCGTGAGCAGGAGCAGAAACTCCGCTACCAGAAGACCTCGGAGCGACTGGAAGAGAGTTACGTAAAGCTCCGCAACCAGGCCGATCAACTGCTCGAAATCGAGGAGCAGTTGCGCCGCGCCGACCGCTTATCCGCACTTGGCGAGCTTTCGGCCGGCATGGCCCACGAGATCCGCAACCCACTCGGTTCGATTCGGGGAACAGCCGAGATCCTGCGCAGCGGTATCGACAAGGACGACAAGCGCTACGAGTTTTCTGAAATCCTGGTCAAGGAGGTCGACCGCCTGGAAGGGGTGGTGCGCGATTTTCTGAATTTTGCCCGACCGGGCAATATCGACCGCAGCGCCGTCGAGATCGACAAGGCGTTGCAGGAGGTTATCGTCCTGGTCCGTCAGCAGGCGGTCAAGGCCGGGGTTGAGATCGAACTTGATTGCTGCGATGGACTTCCAACAGTTCTCGGCAACGCCGAGCAGTACAAGCAGGCATTTTTGAACCTTGCCCTGAACGGATTACAGGTTATGCCGCATGGTGGAAAACTGACGATTGCCTGCCGGAGGGAGAAGGACGAGTTGCAGATCCGGTTCATCGACATTGGCCCCGGCATCCCCGTGGAATTGCATGATCGCATCTTCAATCCTTTTTTCACGACCCGGGATGAGGGCACCGGGCTCGGCCTGGCGATTACGCATCGCATCATCGACAGTCACGGCGGTAAGCTCAGCGTCGAAAGCGACCCGGGAGCAGGGGCGACCTTTATCGTCGCGCTCCCGTTGCGGCAGAAGGAGGCGGGTTGAAAAAAATTGGAAAAATTCTGATTATCGATGACGATGTCTCGCTGCGCCGGGTCATGGAATTTACCCTGCATGAGGCCGGGTACGATGTTCTGACCGCCGAAACCGGGACGGCCGGGCTCGAACTGTTCCGCCAGGAGAATCCGGTTGCGGTGGTGACCGATATTCAGATGCCTGGGATCTCCGGCTACGAGGTGCTGAAAACAATCAAGCAGGAGAACAGTGACTGCCTGGTGATCATGATCACCGCCTTCGGTACGGTCGAACAGGCAGTTTCTGCGATGAAGGAGGGTGCCTTCGACTACGTTACCAAGCCGTTCAGCACTGACGAACTGGTATTGGTGGTCGAGCGGGCGCTCTCTTTCCGGGGTTTGCAGAAGGAGAACGTGCGACTCAGGCAGCAGCTGGTCGACCGGGTCGATTTCGACCACCTGGTCGGCATTTCCGACAGTATGCAGCAGGTTTTTGCCATGGTCCGACGGGTCGCGGCCAGCGAGGCGACGGTCCTGATCGGTGGTGAGAGCGGTACCGGCAAGGAGTTGATCGCCCGGGCGATCCATAACGGCAGTGACCGGGTCGATGGCCCCTTCGTTCCGGTCAACTGTGCCGCCATCCCGCGCGAACTGCTGGAGAGCGAGCTGTTCGGGCATACCAAGGGTTCGTTTACAGGCGCGGTCAAGGACCGGATCGGCAAGTTCGAAATGGCCGATGGTGGCACCCTGTTTCTCGATGAGATTGGCGAGATGCCGCTCGATTTGCAGCCGAAGCTGCTGCGGGCGTTGCAAGAGATGGAGATCGAACCGGTCGGGGCCGGAGTAGTCCGCAAGGTCGATGTGCGGGTCGTTGCCGCCTCGAACCGTGACCTCGAAGCCGCCATCGGCGAACAGAAGTTCCGCGAAGATCTTTATTATCGCCTGTCGGTTATCCCGATCGAGCTGCCGGCATTGCGATTTCGTCAAAACGATATCCCGGTGCTGGTACGGCATTTCCTCGATCGCTTCAGCCCGGATACAAGGATCGAGATCAGTGACGACGCTCTCGATGCCCTGAATAGCTACGACTGGCCGGGGAACGTGCGCGAGCTCGAAAA
>PKTZ01000008.1:0-15000 GCA_002868925.1 Desulfuromonas sp.
CCCTTCGCCCGTTCCGGCCCCTATAACTTATTCAATCGCTTTCCCGACATCTGAGATGACTTTGACCGGGAGGGTGAATAGCCGTTTGAAGATCCCGACAACCTGACGCGAGGCCGATTCGATCGGAATCGCTTTAATCTCCGGGTCGTCGGCCGAGCCGGTCAGTTTGAAATGGGCGGTGACCAGCGACTTGTCTTTCCCGGTGAGAATCCATCCGGCCAGCGGGATCTTGGTGACCAGCCGGTCGATGGTGCGGAGCGGCATCAGCCCCATCTCGAGATCGACCGTGTTGGTGATCAGGTTCTGGGTTCCGGCCATCGACATGTTCATAACGTCCCCCGACATAACCATATCTTCGGTGCTTAATACCCCATTCTCCATCGAAACGTTGCTACTGAGAGTTTTGAAGGGGACACCCCGTTCCTGGCCGCCGGATGTGAAGATCGGGTAGATGTTGAAGATAGTGAGCACTTCGCTCAGGGCGCGCATTTTTTTGAGGTTGCCGTTCTTGATTTCGAAGTTGAAAGCGCCGAACGAGTCGGGCAGGAAGACCTCGTTCAAAGCGCCGGCACTACCTTCCAGATAGAAGTCGCCCCGCAGAGAGCCGGTGACGATCCCTTTTCGTTGCAGCAGCTGTTGATAAACATCCAGCGCCGAAAAATCCTCGAGGTGTCCCGACATCCTGAGCAGCGGCGGCTCGTTGTCGCGGAATTCGACCAGGACCTGGCCGGTGCCGAAGCCCGGGCCCGACTTGAAGGTGAGGGGGTAGATGACCAGCGCCGGGTCGCGAAAGCTGATGTGCGCTTCCCCCTGTTCGAACGGCAGGTGGTGGATCTCCCCGGCATCGGTTTTAACGTCGATCTCGAGATGTCCCCGTTTTTTCTTCACGCGATGCCCCGATCGCCCTTCTTCCGAAATCCAGAGGCCGATAACTTCGTCGATATTACCGTAGGCGCCCTCGATGGTCAGCTCGGTGTCGGGAACGGGGAAGTTGGTGACGGTCCCGTTGATCGTGACGTCGGTGCCGCCATCCATGCGGGTGTGAATCGGCCCGAGCAGCAGGGTATTGTCGACGAAGCTGATCACCGCATCGACATCGCGCAAGAAGGTCTTCTCCGAGCGGAAGATCAGCTCATCGGAACGGACCTCTTTGCCTGTGATGATCATGTCGATCCTGGCTTTGTGCAGGTCGGGGATGTCGAGGTCGAGGTTGATCGGCGACTGGCCGAGCTTGGCGGAGAGGTTGTTGCCGCCCAGAAAAGGCCATTCGAGATTCAGGGTGCCGGAGAGCTCGTTGATGTCGGCGATCGGTCTGGGCAGGTTGGCGTGAACATCCTTGAGCTGCAGGCTCCCGTTGATCCGCGGGGTGCTGTTACTGTCCCCGTCGATCCGGATGGCGGCGGCCAGCATTCCGTCCGGTTCGATTTTCCGGACTGCCGGCGAGATCAGGGGGAGTTCATGCAGCGGGAATTCCTGGATATCGAGGTCGAGAGAGAACCGTTCATCGTCTGCACGGTCCCACTCGCCCTGCACGATGGTCTTGATCGAGGGGAGCGCAATCAGGTTGTCGGTCAGGGTCAATCTGCCGGAGTTGTAAACCGCATCGGTAAAGAGCGAAACCCGAAGCCCATCTTCCGGTAACAGTTGTTTTGCCGGGTCGTCGGGGCTGAACAGGTAATTGACGTTGAGCCCGCTTCTGCCGGAAACCCGGAGCCGGTCACTCTCTTCGACAATATCGATTTTCAGCGCGCTCTCGGCTTCGAGCCGCAGGCTGTCGAGGTTGAAGGAGAGGTGCTCCAGTTTGAGCGTGTCGTTGTCCCAGTCGATCCCGAAACGGCCGGCGCGGAGTGTCTTCGACTCCCCGAAATGAATCTCTCCCTGTTCGACCGAAAGTTGCAGCGATTTGATCGCCGAGACCGCTTTCGGGCCGGTCAATAGCGAAAGCGGACCCGCGATATGCAGCTGTTCCAGGCTTAAGCTGCCGGCCGCGAACGCGATCTCCGGATGATCTTTCAAAAAAAGATTCTTCAGTAGCAGCCTGTCGAGGTCGGCCAGTTTGATCTCCGGAACGGTGACGGTTGCGTCGAGTTGCGGCGTCTCTTCGGAGAGGTCGAGCTGCGTATCACCGGAGAGCGCGAGGGGGCCGAATTGTAGTGCGAGGTCGCTTACCCGGTACTTGCGGTCTTTGTGCTGCCAGGTGCCGTTGGCCGAAAAGGTGTTGGCAACGATGGCATCTTCAGCGCCGGGCAGGAGCAGCCCGAGGTCGCGGCCGGAGAGGCGGAGGTCGAAATCAAGGCTGCTGGCCGGAGATCCATTCAGTTTGGCCTTGATATTCGAGCGCCCATAAATCTGAAAACCGGCGAGAGCCTTCCGATATTGCTGCGAGATGACATCGGAGGCGAAATCCCGTGCCTGCAGTTCCAGTTCGTAACGGGCGTTGTCCCAGAAAGGCGTCGATTCCCCGGCATGGACGTACCCTTTCAGTTGGAACGGTGATTTGATGTTGTTGCAGATGATATCGGCGTCGGCTTCAATCCAGCCAGATTGGCGCAGGCTGAGGTCGTCGACCACCAGGTCCAGGTCGGCCAGGCCGATGGTCAGCGGTGTCTGGCGGCCACGGTAGTCTTCGATGGTGAAGTTGCCGTGCTTGATCCGTAAGCCGCGGACCATGTCGCCATCGATCAGGCTCTGGTCAACGAACAGCCGCTTCCGTTGATTGTCATCAGTGCCTTGTTGCCCGATTTTTACGACCAGGGTTGGTTCTTCGAACAGGATCTCCGAGAACTTGAACTTGCCGGTAATTAATGGCAGAGCTTCGAGGCGGAAAAAGATGTGTTCTGCCGTTAAGTAGAATGAGCCATCTTTGCTGCCCATCAGGATCTGATCGAAGGCAAACGAGGGTCCGTGTTTGATCGAGAAGTGAGCCTTGCCGAGGTCGACCGGTTGCGAGATGCGTGAGCTGATTTCGTCTGAGAGTTCGGCCCGGAAATTGTTGAGGTCGAATGAAGAGACGACAGCAGTGACGAAAGCGGATACGCCGATCAAGAGAATAATGATGATCGTGGTGGTGAGTCGGCGAAGGGAAAAGGTCATATCTGCCTTCCGGGGCGTTGTTGCCGCAACCAGTAGAATTACATCTCGTGGGCCGACGGCATAGGTCAAACTCTTATTTTAGGATTTCGAGATTGAATTGTCCAGCAATCTTGGGGTGTTGGCGGAAGTTTATCTCTTTAGTATTTGTTTGTATCCGGGCACGAAAGATCGTAGTGTTCGAGCAGTTGAGTCAGGTCATCCGGAAGTGGGTCCTTGATCTTGATTGCTTCGTTGCCAAAGGGGTCGGTAAAGGTTAGGGCGAACGCATGCAGGAAGAGACGGTTCAGTCCAGGCAAGTCGGGGCCACGGTAGCGCTTGTCTCCGGCGATCGGGAAGCCGACTTCGGCCATCTGCCGGCGTATCTGGTGCTGCCTGCCGGAGCCGAGAACGATCTCGTGCAACGCGATTTCATCGTTTTGCGTAATAACGCGATAATCACATTCGGCAACTTTTGTTTTCCCCTTACTGTCTAGAGTCCCCTGCAATCGGCCCTGTTTTGGCAGGCCGGCCAAGGTCAGGGCGAGGTACTTCTTCTCGATGCCCCGCTGTTGCATCAGCTTGCCGAGTTCCGAAATTGCCTTTTGCCCCTTGCCGAAAATGACTGGTCCCGATGTCGGCAGGTCGAGACGGTGGATCGCCGCCGTTTTGAATTTTTTTCCCCGGGCAAGCAGCATCTCCCGGACCCGTTCGTTCAGATTGTCCTGCTCGTGGCCTCTGCTGCTGTGGGTCGCCAACCCTGACGGTTTGGCGACGACCAGGATTTTGTCCGACTCGTAAAGGATCTGTGGTTGCCGGGCCTGGCGCTCGATAAGGGAGATGAGTTTGCGGCTGCCGGGCAAGGTGATGGTGTCGCCCGCTCGGAGTATCTGCCCGGCAGTGGTGCTCTCGCCGTTGCAGAGTACCTTGCCGCTGCGGATCAGTCGGTTCAGGTAGGAGGCCTGAGCGAGGCTGATTTCCTGCTGCAGATAGTCGAGCAGGGGAGTTCCGGCGGTGGCTGTATCGATGGTATAGGTCAGCATTTACGGACGAGGATATCGTGCCCCTGGTAAAGAGGCAAGAAACGATTCGTCGAGACGACTTAAAAGCTTTACAGGGGTTGGCCTCGCTTGTTAATATGGCGCGCTATTTTATTCGATTTATTGACCCCTGTTTTTGAATAATATTCTATGAAAATAAAACGTCTCGATATCGTCGGCTTCAAATCGTTCGTCGACAAGACTTCATTCGAGTTCTCCGAGGGGATAATCGGGGTCGTCGGCCCGAACGGCTGCGGCAAAAGTAATATCGTCGATGCCATCCGCTGGTCGATGGGCGAACAGAGCGCCAAGCAGCTGCGCGGCAAGGCGATGGAAGATGTCATTTTCGGCGGCAGCGAAAGTCGCAAGCCGCTCGGGATGGCTGAAGTTTCGCTTGCCTTTTCCAATGATGAGGGCCTGGCCCCGGCCGCCTACCGCGAATATTCCGAGATTGTCGTTACCCGCCGGCTCTATCGCAACGGTGACAGCGAATACCTGATCAACAAGACCCCCTGCCGTCTGCTCGACATTACCGAACTTTTCATGGATACCGGTGTCGGTGCCAAGGCCTATTCGATCATCGAACAGGGCAAGATCGGCATGGTTCTCAATGCCAAGCCCGAAGATCGCCGCTTCCTGATCGAGGAAGCCGCCGGGGTCACCAAGTTCAAGGCGCGCAAAAAATCGGCGCTGCGCAAGATCGACGCAACCCGGCACAATCTTGAGCGGCTCAATGACATTATCAGCGAGGTCCGACGCCAGACCAATAGCCTCAAGCGGCAGGCCAAGAAGGCCGAACGGTTCCGGACCCTGCGCGACGAGCTGCGGGGGATTGAAACCGCGATCGCCCATGACCGCTACTCTGAACTTGTCTCCGGTATCGGCGATAAGGGATCCCTCGAGCGGCAGCAGCAAAACAGCCTTGAGGAGAAGGAGGCGCTGCTGGCCGAGCAGGAGGCGACCCTCGAGAAATTGAAGCTCGATCAGTCGGTACGGGAGCGTGCGGTCAGCCAGGAACAGGAGCGGATGTTCGCCATGACCGCTTCCATCCAGCGGATCGAGAGCAGCATCGAGGGGAACAGCAAGGAGTCCGAACGGATCGCCCAACAGCGCGAGAGTTACGGTGTCGATGCCCAGGAAGCGGATAAGAGGCTGCAGGCGCTCGGCGACGAAGAGGATGGGTTGCGCTCGGATCTCGAAGGTTTCCGTCAGAACCTCGGTGAGGAGAACGGACGTCTCGATCGGGCAGGTCAGGAGTTGGCCAAGGTGATTGCCGAAGAGGAGGCCGCTTCGACCCGGCTTGAAGAGACCCGGACCCGGGTTTACTCGGTCCTCGGCGAATTGACCCGGATGTCGACCCAGAAAGAGGAGGCCGAGCGGCGGCTCAAGGCGCTTGCACTGCAGAGTGAAAAGAGTCATGCCGAAGCGTTGAACATCAAGCAACAGCATCAGGCGGCCCAGCAGCAGGTCGATGCCCTCGAATCGTCGTTGCAGCAGATCAAGGGGGATCGGGAGTCGCTGCAGCAACGCAAGGCTGTACTTGAAAAGAGCCTTGTCGAGCTGAATGAAAAAAGCGAGGAGAATGAAAGCCAGTTGCTGATCAAACGCGAGGAAGCGAGCCGTTCACGGGCGCGCCTCGAGTCGTTGCAGCAGCTTGAGAAAAACCTCGAAGGTTACGACACCGGGGTCAAGACGTTGATGGACGACGATGGCTACAGCGGTCGTTTCGACGGTTTTCTGGCCGACGCTCTCGATGTGCCGGCCCGTTATGAAGCGGCGGTCGAAGCGGTTCTCGGCAGCCGGTTGCAGCACCTGATCGCCGATCGCAGCGACGACGCATTCGAAGCGTTCTCCTTCTTGCGTGAGCAGGAAGGCCGCTGTTCGTTCCTGCTCTCCGGTTTTTCCGCATCGGAACCGCAGGGCGATTTGCCGGGACAGTCACTATTGACGCTGATCCAGGTCAAGGCGGGTAAGGATGCCGTCAGTTCGCTACTGACCGGGGTCCAGCTCGTCGATGACCTCAAGCCGCATCTCGGCGGTAACTTGCCGGCCGGAACCCTGCTGGTGACCGAAGAGGGGGAGACCCTGACCGCCCGGGGCGAATTGTCCGGTGGCTCGAGGCAGACCCTGGTCGAAGGGTTGTTGCATCAGAAGCGAGAAATCAAAGAACTCGAAAGCCAGGTTGCTGAAGCGACGGGACAGGTCGATCGGTTGCAAGCCGAACGGGAGCAGCTGCGATGCGACCTCGAGTCTGTAACTGCCGAGCAGCGGGACGTCTCCGCCAGACTGCACAGCTCCGAGCTGAAGGCTGTCGACAGCGAACGGGATCTCGGCGGCCGCCGGCTTGAAGCGGAACGCCTGCTCGAACGGCTCGAGGTGCTGAGCCTCGAAGAGAGCCAGATGCACGAGGAACACGAAGAGCTGCAGCGTCTGGTGACGGAATCGACCCAGGGACACGAGGAGAGGACCCGGCAGAAAGAAGAGTTTGAGAACAATGTGCAGGAACTGCAGACGCAGTTGCAGCAGCTGCGCCTGGAGCGGGAGAAGGCGAATGAGGCTCTAACTTCGATCAAGGTCGCGGTTTCAACCCTGCGTGAGCGAGAGGAGAGCGCCGGCCAGAGCCTGCAGCGTCTGGCACAGCTCCGGGTCGAGTTGAAGGACAGAACGGTCACCCTGCAGCAACGCCAGGATCAGGGTGAAAAAGATCGGGCCCGGTTGCAGGTCGAGAACGAAGAGTTGAGGAAGAAATTGACTTCTCTGTTCGAACAGCGCGACACCATGCAAAAAGGGGTCGTCACGTTGCGCGAGACCTTCGATGCCGGTCAACGCCAGGTGGAGGAGAAGGAGTCTGCTCTCAAACGGCTGCGGGCCGAGGTCACCCAGCTGCGTGAACAGCTCTCCGACCTGCAGCTGAAAAGTCGCGAACTGGAACTCGAGGCCGAGCATCTGCGCGAGTCGATCCTCGAAAAGTACCGGATCGATCTCAAAGAATTCAGCCCGCTTGCTGAAGAACGGGATCGAGCCCGAGAAGCGATCCGGCTGGAGGAATTGCGGCGCCAGATCGAGGCGATGGGCGAGGTCAACCTGACGGCGATCGAGGAGTTTCAGGAGTTGGAGGAGCGGCATGAATTCCTGTCAGCCCAACAGGAAGACCTGCAGAAATCCCTCGCCGGACTGCAGGCGGCGATCAGCAAGATTAACAGGACTACCCGCCGCCGCTTTCGCGAGACCTTCGACCAGGTCAATGCCAAGTTCCAGGAGGTCTTCCCGCGCCTTTTCCGTGGCGGCAAGGCTGTCCTCAAGCTCAGTGACGAGGATGATCTGCTCGAGACCGGCATCGATATCGTCGCCCAGCCGCCGGGTAAAAAGCTGCAGAATGTCACCTTGCTCTCCGGCGGTGAGAAGGCGCTGACCGCGGTGGCGCTCATCTTTTCGATTTTCATGATCAAGCCGTCGCCGTTCTGTCTGCTCGACGAGGTCGATGCGCCGCTTGATGATGCGAACATCGGTCGTTTTAACGAGATTGTCCGGGAGATGTCGGAAATTTCCCAATTTATTATTATTACGCACAATAAGCGGACCATGGAGATCGCCGACACCCTGTACGGTGTAACCATGGAAGAGCCGGGCGTTTCGAAGACCGTCTCCGTGCGCATCAACGAATACTGACAGGTTGTAATGTCTTTTAAAGCTGTACTCGAAGACCTGCTGGACAGGACCCCCGGCTCGCTCGGCGCCATCATCGCCGACTGGGAAGGGGAGGCCGTCGATCACCTTTCGCGCCGCATTGATGATTATGATCTCAAGATCATCGGTGCCCACAAGGGGATCATTCTTACCAATATGCGCCAGGCGATGCGCGACCTCGACAGCGATGATCTGCAGGAGATTATCGTGACCACCGACAAGACCCAGACCCTGATTATCCCGATTACCACCGATTATTATCTGGTCTTGACTCTTCAGAAGAATGCGTCGTTCGGTCGGGCTCTGTTCGAGGTGCGCAAAACCATTCTTGCCCTGCGTGCCGAGATCGCCTGATCACTTCTGTCGTACATGAATAACAAGTGAGTTGGAAAGTTGTTAAACAATGAATGAATCGCTGTTGAACCGTATTCTCGAAGCGTTACAGGAGCTTCTCGCCCGATTCGGGGTCGCCGAAGCATCGCGGCCGATGGGGGCCCTGGTTGCCCTTTATCTCGTGGTGACTCTGCTGGTACTGTTTTTTGTCCTGCTCGTCTGGAAACTGAGCAAGGACAAGAAGCCGTCGCAGGAGGTCGCACCGACCGCTGAACAGGAGGATGTTCAGGTCGAATCGGCCGAGGAGGAGCCGCCCGTACCGGTGGAGGTGGCCGAAGCGGAAATGCCTCTGCCAACCGAACCGGAACCGGTTGCGGTCGAAGAGGCGCCGGCCGTTACCGGTGTGTCGGTTCTATCCCGGATGCGGAGCGGGCTCGGCAAGACCCGCGACAGCCTGGTCGGCAGGCTCGACAATCTGTTCCAGGGGAAGGCCGGCTTCAGCCAGGAGTTGATTGACGAACTCGAGGAGATCCTGATCACCTCCGATTTTGGCATGGCGACGACCATGACCCTGATTGACTCGCTGCAGACCCGTTTCGGGGGCACTTCGGCAGCGGCGAACAAAGTTTATGCTGCCCTGAAAGAGGAGATCGCGACCCTGTTGCGGCAGGCGGGCTCGGACGAAGTTGTCGAACCGGATACGACCCCGCAGGTGGTGATGATGGTCGGCGTCAATGGTGTCGGTAAGACGACGACGATCGGCAAACTGGCGAGTCGGGCTAAATCCGAAGGGAAATCGGTTCTGCTCGGCGCCGGTGATACCTTCCGGGCCGCGGCTGCCGATCAGCTCGAGGTCTGGAGTGAGCGGGCCGGGGTCGATATCGTCCGCCACAAGGAAGGGGGCGACCCGGCCGCGGTCGCCTTCGACGCGGTCAAGGCTGCAGTGGCGCGCAAGGTCGACCTGTTGCTGCTCGATACCGCCGGCCGCCTGCACACCAAGGCGAATCTGATGGAGGAGTTGAAGAAGGTGCGCCGGGTGCTTGCCCGTGAACTCGACGGTGCTCCACACCAGACGTTGCTGGTCGTCGATGCCACGACCGGGCAGAACGCTCTGGCCCAGGCCCGCCTGTTCAAGGAGGCGGTTGAAGTCGACGGTATCGTTCTGACCAAGCTCGACGGAACCGCCAAGGGAGGGATCGTTGCCGCGATCAGTTCCGACCTGCAGATACCGGTTCTTTATATCGGTATCGGCGAGCAGATCGACGACCTGCGTCCCTTTAATCCCGACCTGTTTGTCGAGGCCCTGTTCGGCGACGGTAATGACGCTTGACTTTGGATTTTTATTTTCCTACAATTTCTCTTATAGTTAGAGGGGTTTTCTCGTGCTGAACGATGTTGTTTCGAGATTGGAAAAAAAGATTGATCAACTCCTCTCCCGGCAGGAGCTGCTGGAGAAGGAGAACCGGCGCCTGAACCGTGAACAAGAGCTGTTTCATGACGAGCGCCGGCGCTGTCGCGAGGAGCTCGATTCAATCCTGGCCAAGATCGACCAACTCGGATAGGTGATAGTTTGAAGCAGGTGGCTCAAGTTGAAATTCTGGGTCAGCGGTACTCCTTCAGGAGCGATACCGACCCGAAGGAGATTGAGCAGGTCGCGGCATTTGTCAATAGCCGCATCGACGAGGTTTTTTCATCCGGCCGAACGGCCGATTCATTGAGTGCGGCAATCCTTGCCCTGATGAACGTAGCGGGCGAGTATCTGCAACTCAAAGATGGCAACGAGGCCGTCGAAGCTGAGCAACGCTTGGAAGAGTTGCTCCAAAAGCTCGAGTCGGAGTTGCCGTCGACATAGTAAGACGTTTCTCTGTACGGAGATTTTATATATAGATAACCATTGGAACACACGCGCTGGCAAGATGCGTGTTCAGACCGTCCCGGACGGGCGGTTTTGAATAAAAGAAGAGCTCGAACGAGCTTCGGTACAATCAGGTAACACATGAATTTCGAAGTCGACAACAAGGGATTTATGAAGGCAACCCGCAGACCCTGCGCCGCAGGGCAGCCTACCGGTTGTTGATTGTACCGTTCTCTTAGTTCTGTTTATTCTATATACCTCCATACAGAGATTCTGTGCGAAACGGAGTCTCTGCCATGCCTAAACGTTCACTTCGGCAAAAATTATTAACGCAGAGACGAATGTTGTCCGATGCGGAGTGCCTGCAGCGTAGTCGATCGTTGCAGCAGGCTTTCCTGGCGACCGACGAATACCGCCAAGCATCGGTCATTGCTCTTTACGCACCGATCCACAACGAGGTCCGGACCGAATACGTGTTTGAGACGGCCCTCCGGGATCGAAAGCGGGTCTGCTTCCCGCGGGTGAAGAAGCATCACATAGAATTTGTTCCGGTAGTCGATCCGTCGGAGTTGACGGATGGAGCTTTCGGGATCGCCGAACCGGCCGGAAACGATGTCGTCACGGTCGATGATATCGATATTGTGGTCGTCCCCGGGGTCGGGTTTGACCGTCTCGGTTTCCGCCTCGGTTATGGCCGTGGCTATTACGACCGATCGATCGGAACTGGAAGGGAAGTAAAGCTGGCCGGATTGGCCTACGATTTTCAGGTTGTTGACGAGCTGCCAGCCGAGGACCATGACGTCCGGATTAATCTACTGGTCATGGAGTCCGGAAGACTGCAGTTCGATCAATAGAATATAAACAATACTTACCTGCAAGCGGAGGGAGGATTTAGCCGTGGAAATAAATATCATTCTCGTAGGAATTATTGCCGCCTGTGTCGGCGGTGTGATCGGAGCCTTGCTACGGAGCAAGGTTGGAAGTTCTAAGATCGCCAACGCCGAAAAGGAGGCGGGCGAAATTGTCGACCGGGCTAACCGTGATGCCGACTCGATCCGTAAGGAGGCCGACATCGAGGCCAAGGATACGGTGCTCAAGGCGAAGACGGACTGGGAAGACGAGGTCAAGGAGATCCGACGTGATCTGCAGGGGCAGGAGAAACGCCTGCAGCAGAAGGAGGAGAACCTCGACCGCAAGGGGGCGCAGCTGGATGACCGTGATTCGGAGATGCAGCGGCGCGAACAGAGCCTGCGCGACAAGGAGTCGAACCTGGCCAGCAAGCAGAAGGAAGCCGATGAACTGGTGGCCGAACAACGGGGCAAGCTGGAAACGATCTCCGGCCTGAGCTCGGAAGAGGCCAAGAAGATGCTGCTCGATTCGATGGAGAGCGAGGCCCGGCATGACGCGGCCAAGCTGATCAAGCAGATCGAGGAGGAGGCGCAGGAGGTCGCCGACAAGAAGGCGAAGAATATACTCGCCCTGTCGATCCAGCGCTACGCCGGTGATTATGTCGCCGAGAAGTCGGTCAGTGTCGTGCCGTTGCCGAACGATGAGATGAAGGGCCGGATCATCGGCCGCGAAGGGCGCAATATCCGCGCGATCGAGGCGGCGACCGGGATCGACCTGATTATCGATGATACGCCGGAGGCGGTTATTATCTCCGGGTTCAACCCTGTCCGCCGGGAAGTCGCCCGTCGCTCCCTCGAGGGGTTGATCGCCGATGGCCGGATTCATCCGTCCCGGATCGAAGAGGTAGTCAAGAAAGCGGAACAGGATGTCGACGAGTCGATCCGCGAGGCAGGGGAGCAGGCGACTTTCGATGTCGGCGTGCACGGCATCCATCCGGAGATCGTCAAGCTGATCGGTCGGCTCAAGTATCGGACCTCCTACGGTCAGAACGTCTTGCAACATTCGCTCGAAGTCTCTTTCCTGTGCGGGATTATGGCTTCCGAGCTCGGACTCGACGTCAAGATGGCGAAACGTGCCGGACTGCTGCACGATATCGGCAAGGCGGTCGACCATGAGATTGAAGGTTCGCACGCGGTTATCGGAGCCGACCTGGCGCGCAAGTATGGCGAGTCGGCAGAGATCGTCCATGCCCTGGCCGCCCATCACGAAGATGAGAAGCCGGAGACGGTGCTGGCGGTGCTGGTGCAGGCGTCCGACGCCCTGTCCGGAGCCCGGCCGGGTGCGCGCCGCGAGATGCTCGAGACCTACGTCAAGCGGCTCGAGGATCTGGAGCGGATCGGGACCTCGGTCAAGGGATGCGAGAGCTGCTTCGCCATCCAGGCCGGTCGCGAAATCCGCGTCCTCGTCTCCAGCGAGCAGGTCTCCGATGAGCATGCGCACGTTGTAGCCCGTGATATCGCCAAGAAGATCGAAGAGGAGATGACCTACCCGGGTCAGATCAAGGTTAACGTGATCCGTGAAACCCGTGCCGTCGAGTACGCCAAGTAAGGAGACCGGGTGAAGATCCTTTTCATTGGAGATATCGTCGGCAAGCCGGGACGTTTTGCCCTGAGGGAGCGTCTTGGCCGATTGATCGACCGGCATGCCATCGACCTGACCATCGCCAACTGTGAAAATGCGGCCGCCGGGTTCGGTCTGACCGTCGATGTTGCCGAAGAGCTGTTCGGCTACGGCGTCGATGTCATGACCTCCGGTAATCACATCTGGGACAAGAGGGATATCCTCGATTTTCTCGATGCCGAAAGCCGTATCCTCCGCCCGGCCAATTATCCCGGCGAGGTTCCCGGAAGAGGGGCCGGGTCGTTTAAGACCAATACCGGAATCTCGGTCGGAGTGATCAACCTGGAAGGGCGTGTCTTCATGAACGACCTAGACTGTCCTTTCCAGACCGTTGATCGGCTGATCGAGGAGATGGCGGAGAACGACTTTCTCTTCGTCGACATGCATGCCGAGGCGACCAGTGAAAAGATGGCGCTCGGCTGGTATCTCGATGGGCGGGTTGCCGCCGTCGTCGGCACCCACACTCATGTTCAGACCGCCGACGAGCGGATATTGCCGGGTGGGACCGCTTTTATCTCCGATGTCGGGATGACCGGCAGCCGAGATGGCGTTATCGGGATGCGGCGGGAGCCGATTATTGAGAAATTTTTGACGCAACGTCCGATCCGGTTCGAGGTGGCAAAAAAAGAGCCCGTGCTTTGTGCGGTTGTCATTGATGTCGATGAGACGACCGGGGCGGCCCGGCAGATAGAGCGGGTTATGGAGCTGGTCGATTAAAGAGTGTGTCTTGTATGCATTACTTTTACGATGAATTGAATATATATAGATAGGCTGGATTCTAGGTAGGGAAAATGAACTTTGTCGAAGAACTAACCTGGCGTGGCATGATCCACGACATCACGCCGGGGACGGAAGAGCAACTGCAAAAGGAAATGACCGCGGCCTATGTCGGGATCGACCCGACCGCCGACTCACTGCATATCGGTCACCTGGTCAGCGTGATGATGCTCAAGCATTTTCAGATTGCCGGCCACAAGCCGATCGCCTTGGTTGGCGGGGCGACCGGGATGATCGGCGATCCGTCGGGCAAGTCGGCCGAGCGCAACCTGCTCGACGAGCCGACCCTCCGTCACAACGAAAGTTGTTTGAAACAACAGCTGGCGAAATTTCTCGATTTCGAATCGGACGCCGACAACGCTGCCGAGCTGGTCAATAATTACGACTGGATGAAGGATTTCGGATTCCTCGAGTTTATCCGCGATATCGGCAAGCACATCACGGTCAACTACATGATGGCCAAGGACAGCGTCAAGAAGCGCCTCGGCGAAGATTCCAAGGTGGGGCTCTCCTTTACTGAATTCACCTACCAGCTGGTGCAGGGGACCGACTTTCTGCACCTTTACCGGGAAAAGAACTGCAGGCTACAGATGGGTGGGTCGGATCAGTGGGGAAATATCACCACCGGCACCGAACTCATCCGGCGCAAAGAAGGCGGCGCCGCCTTTGCCCTGACCTGTCCGCTGATCACCAAGGCGGACGGCGGCAAGTTCGGTAAAACCGAAAGCGGCAATGTCTGGCTCGATCCGAAGTTGACGACGCCGTACAAATTTTACCAGTTCTGGCTCAATGTCTCCGACGCCGATGCCGAGAAGTATATAAAAATCTTCACCCTCCTGAGCCGGGAAGAGATAGCAGCCTTGGTCAGGGAGCAGGAAGATGCTCCCCACATGCGCCCGTTGCAGAAGCGCCTGGCCAAAGAGGTGACCTGCATGGTGCATAGTGAGGACGAATACGATAAGGCGGTGGAGGCGTCGCAGATACTTTTTGGCAAAGCGACAACCGAAAGCCTGGCCAAACTGGACAAGGAGACCTTCCTGGCGGTGTTCGAGGGTGTGCCGACCTATGAAGTGGATCGGAGTAAACTCGAAGCTGGGGTGCCTATTGTAGAGCTTCTCGTCACCGAAACAGAAGCATTCCCGTCCAAGGGGGAGCTGCGTCGAACGATCAAGGGGAACGGGCTCAGTCTCAATAAGGCGAAACTGACCGACCAGGAATACCTGGTTTCGGGGGAGGACCTGATCAACGGATCATATCTCCTGATACAAAAGGGCAAAAAGAGTTACTATATTGTCGAGGCGATCTGACCTGTCCGTCTGAATAATTTAATCCTAAGAAACATGCCTTGATTAAACCTGACGGCGGGAAGCTTCTACAGGCTATTGTGGACACTATGCTGACCACCCGGCGTTAACCGGGTGGTCTTGTCGTTGAAAAGAGATTTAAGCAACCGTATGACATGATTCCGGCCGGCTTTTGTTCATCGATTTTTGCTGACGAAAGCGGTCGTTTATGCGACTTGAAAATAAAACCTGTTTTTTTCGAAAAAACCCCTTGACCCCTCAATTCTAATCAGGTATAACCTCCCCTCGTTGCTGAAAAACACCGACCGGAAAACAGGTGGCTGAGTAGGCTTGGTAAAGACATAAAGGTGTTCACTCAGCAGGGCGAAATTTTTTAAGAAAAAGCCCTTGACACCTTCGGGGCGAA
>PKTZ01000047.1 GCA_002868925.1 Desulfuromonas sp.
GCCCGCCCTTCGGCATTGACATGCGGGCAAGAGAAATGTTCACCGGTGATGTAGCCATGAACCGGGCAAACGGTAAAAGTCGGGCTTATGGTGAAGTACGGCAGGTGGAAGTTCTCGGCAATGCGCCGAACCAGCACCTGGGCACTCTTCCAGTCGTCGATCCGCTCACCGAGGAAGCCGTGCAGTACGGTGCCGCCGGTGTAGAGGGTCTGCAGGCCGTCCTGATGCTGCAGCGCCTCGAACAGGTCAGTGGTCGAACCGACCGGCAGTTGGGTCGAGTTGGTGTAGTACGGCTCGTCCTCGCCGGCGGTAATGATCTCGGGGAAACGTTTGCGGTCACGACTCGCCAGGCGGAAGCTGGTCCCCTCTGCCGGGGTCGCCTCCAGGTTGTAAAGGTGGCCGGTCTCCTCCTGAAACGCCTCGAGCTGCTTGCGCATGAAGTTAAGGGTTTCGACCGCCAGGGCGTGCCCATCTTCGGTATCGATGCCTGTGCCGATCAAGTTGAGACTCGCCTCGTTCATGCCGATCAAGCCGATGGTCGAGAAGTGGTTATCCCAGAAGCTGCCACTCCGCTCGCGAATACCGGAGAGATAGAACTTGCTGTAGGGATATAGCCCGTCATCGGTGAAGCGTTCGAGCTGCTTCCGCTTCAACTCCAGCGACTCGAAGGCGTAACGCATCAGCTCGGAGATACGGGAGAAGAACGACTGCTTGTCGTCGGCGACATAGGCGGCCCGGGGCAGGTTGATGGTGACGACACCGATCGAACCGGTCAGCGGGTTGGAGCCGAACAGGCCGCCGCCGCGCCGCCGCAGCTCACGATTGTCGAGGCGGAGGCGGCAGCACATCGAGCGCGCATCCTCCGGATCCATATCGGAGTTGATGAAGTTGCTGAAGTATGGGATGCCATACTTGGCGGTCATCTCCCAGATCGGCTCGTAGCGCGGGTTGTCCCAATCAAAACCGGACATGATGTTGTAGGTCGGGATCGGGAAAGAGAAGATCCGGCCCGAGGAATCGCCGGCCATCATCACCTCGCAGAAGGCGCGGTTGAAAAGGTCCATCTCCTCCTGGAAATCGCCGTAGGTCTCCTCCTGCAGTTCGCCGCCGAAGACGACCGCCTCATCCGCCATATTCGACGGCGGGTGGATATCGAGGGTGATATTGGTAAACGGCGTCTGGAAACCGACCCGGGTCGGCACGTTCATGTTGAAGATGAACTCCTGGACCGCCTGCTTGACCTCTTCGTAGCCGAGTTTGTCGTACCGGATAAAGGGGGCGAGCAGGGTGTCGAAGTTGGCGAACGCCTGGGCGCCGGCCGCTTCCCCCTGCAGGGTGTAGAAGAAGTTAACGACCTGACCGAGGGCGGTTCGGAAATGCTTGGCCGGACCGCTCTGCACCTTGCCGTAGGCGCCGGTGAAGCCCTTGAGCAGCAGGTCCTTCAGGTCCCAGCCGCAGCAGTAGACCGACAGCATGCCGAGATCGTGAATGTGAAAATCGCCGTTGCGGTGGGCGTCGGCAACCGGGCCGGGATAAATCTTGTTGAGCCAGTAATTGCTGGTGATGTTGGCGGCGATATGGTTATTGAGCCCCTGCAGCGAGTAACCCATGTTGGCGTTCTCGTTGACCCGCCAGTCCTCCTGGGTCAGGTAGGAATCGATCGCCTCGATCGACTCCTGCATGAACTGCTTGGTCTGGCGGAGTGATTCGTGCTGCTTCCGGTAGAGGATGTAGTTCTTGGCGACCTTGGCGTGGCCATTCTCGATCAGGATCTTTTCGACCAGGTCCTGAACATTCTCGACCGTAGGGACCCGCTCATCTTTGTAGATGACCTGTAAAATCCCGACAACCTGGTCGGAGATGTTTGCGACCTTCGCCATGTCGGTCCCGCCGACCGCGCGAACCGCCTTTTCAATCGCCTCCTGGATCTTCCCCTTTTCAAAGGGGGCCAGCCTGCCGTCCCTCTTCCGGATATAATCGACCATGAAATCCCTCCCGATACGAAAACCAATCACCACTCGCCATTGCAGCGGGATCAACCGAATCTAAATAAACTATCGGGAAGTTATCACACAACCTGGAAATCGCAAAGACAAAACCACTATATATAGGTATTTTTTTTCTTATTCGATACTACATATTGTGCAAAA
>PKTZ01000059.1 GCA_002868925.1 Desulfuromonas sp.
ATATCTGAGGCCGAAGCGGCGGCCTTCACCGTCGAGCGGACCGATGGGGCCAGCTCGGGCAATGACCAGTCATCAGGCAATCTCCGTACAAAGGATTTTTGTTTATCCTCAGTGATATTCTTTTCGTCAACGGCGAGCACCGGCACATCCTGCGAAACAGCCGGCCAGATCGTGTCGAGCAGAGAGCCGGAGGATGGCGTATAGTCATCTTCATCGGCCTGGCGTACGTGACCGAGCAGATGCAGGGCTTTTCGCGCCCGGGTCGCAGCGACGTAAAACAGGCGCAGGGTCTCATGCCGATCACGCTGATCGAGGATTTCACCGATCGCCCGGTAAATAGCATCCTCTTTTTCCGCCTCGGCCGGCGGAACCGGAGACATCATGAGACCATAATCGGGATGTTCGAGCCAACGCAAAAGCGGCTTATCGCCCCGTCGCGGTAACCGCCCGAGCCCCGGGACAATTACAGTATCGAACTCGAGCCCTTTGGCACGGTGAATCGTCATCACCTGAAGCTCTGAACCAGCCTCCGGATCGGCCGCGGCGTACAGTTTTTCAAAACCCTTGGCAATATCATCAAGCACCGGCAGGTCACCACCGTGATCGAGCTGATCCAACAACGAAAAGACCTGTTCCGCTTCGACCAATGCCGAGCCGTCGATAACGGCAGGCCCTCCGAGTGCAATCCAGGCTGACTCGACCAGATGCCGCAAACCGACCCGTCCCCGGCCATTGACTGTTGACAGAGCAACTTTCCGTAGCCGCTCGACCCGCCTCTGACCTTCCCGGCTCAGAGATGTGAACATATCAACCTGGGTCGGCTCCTTGAAAATAGCATCGTAGACCTGACCACCTGATGCCGATTCGACCAGGTGGCAGAGATCGTCGAGCGAGAGGCCGCACCAGGGCGCCCGGAGCAGGCTGAGCCAGGCGATCGAATCACCCGGATGAAGCAGAGCCCGGGTCAGGGCGAGGAGGTCCTGTGCGATCGGCCGATCACCGAGCAGGGCAAGTTCCTGCGCCTGAAACGGGATCTTACGCTCCCTGAACAGCCGAATGACCTCCTTGAGATGACTTCTTGACCGGACCAGCACGGCGAGCGTAGCGTCCGGATCATCCTTTTGCGCCTGTGCAATGAGACTGAGGACCATCTCCGCCTCGCCCACATCATCGCGACCATCGTACCAGGTCATTCCGATCGTGCCTTCGTTTGCTTCCTCCTCCTGCGCAACAGCCGGCGCGTAAGCAACGGCCCCGGTCAACACCTCTTCCTCATGCGGAAACAGCGTGATAAATTTAGCGTTAAACCACTCAACCAGACCGGTCCGGGAGCGGAAGTTGGTGGTCAGGGTCAGCGCTTCCATCCTTACCGTGCCGATTCCTTCAGCCTGTGCCTTGAGGAAGAGCCCGACATCGGCCTCGCGGAACCTGTATATCGACTGCATTGGGTCGCCGACGACAAACAGGGTTCGACCGTCATCCGGTTGCCATCCGGCGGTCAACTTCATCAACAGATCGTATTGCGTGTAAGAGGTATCCTGGTATTCATCGACCAAAATATGACTGAGCCGGCTGTCCATCTGCAGCAGGAGCTCTTCCGGTGCATCGATCGAACCGAGCGCCATCTTGGCAGATCCGGCGATTTCGATAAAATCAACCTGTCCGGCCTCGCGAAATACCTCCTTCAGTTCAACAACCGCCCGCGGCAGAAGCTCGACCAGGCATTGCAGAGCCTGCCACTGCTCTTCGCTGAAAGTAACCCGGGGGAGACTTTTCAACCCCCTTAGAGCTGAAATACACTCCTCATCCTCCGCCAGCCCGGCAAGCAGGTCGAGCATCCGCTGCTTCATCAGCGGGGGGTCACCCTTCTTATCTGCCGGGAACCCATTGCCGACATTGACCTGTCTACGCAGTGTCCCCTGCCCGGTCAGGAGCAGGTCGGCCAGAGCGAGCCAATGGTCACGATACTGCGGCAAAGGCTCCAGCCTGCCATCGAAACCATCAAAAATGCAGATCGGCTTATCGCTTTTACCGGAGGCGACCAGGTTCGATGTGGCAAATGTTGCCAGTTCGACCAGTTCACGGCACACCCCATAGCCGAGCAGGGCACTGACATCTTCGAGTACAGTCGTAACATGGGCGGCCAGAGCGGTCTCGAGGTGCCTGCGCGACTGGCCGCTTTCATCGAGCAGATGCCGCAACCACTGGTCGCGCCGGGCGAGCATATCGGTCAAAAGTCCGCGCAACGTAACCATCCGGTTATCGAGATGCTGCAGCATGAAGCGGATCTGTTCGGCCGGAGCGGCCTGTTTTTCCAGTTTGAGCAGCAGGTTCTCGGCAGCCTGCCGGTAAAGCGCATCCGCATCTTCGCTGATACCGGGTTGCTCTCCGAGCCGGGCCAGCCACGGCATGCGACGGGTCAATGACAGGCAGAAGCTGTCGATGGTCATGACCTGCAGGCGGGCCGGATTGCCGCGCAGCTCCCATCCCCGCGCCTGATCATTGGCCAGAGCCGCGCGCGCCAGCTCCCAGGTTTGACGTTTGTGCTCTTCGAGTGGAGCGTTCCCTTCAGCAGCCATTTCAAGGGCATCGAGCAGGCGCACCTTCATTTCTCCGGCCGCTTTGCGGGTGAAGGTGATCGCCAGAATCTCCTCCGGTTTTTCAACGGCAGCGAGTAGCGCCAGGATCCGCCGGATCAGCAGTTCGGTCTTGCCCGAACCGGCCGGAGCCTGAACGATAAAGGAGCGGCCAATGTCGAGCGCCCTCTCCCGGATGGCCGCATCGGCCGGTTGTCGGTGCGCGTTACGTTCCACCGTCCACCTCCCATAGCGGCCAGTATTCGGATTCGTGGTAGCGGCAGAACGTCATCAGATCGCAGTACTGACAGGTTTTTTCCTGTTCAACCGGGTCGACCTCAACCTTACCTGAGAAAAAATCGTCAGCGAGCCCCTGCAGCGCTCCTTTCCAGTTTTCCAGCAATTGATCGAACGTACCCCAGCCATTTTCATCGAGCAGCTGCTGTAATCGGCGATCATTGATCCCGGGGAGCGGAGCGGACTCCCGGGCAACACCGGAGAATCGGCAGTCTTTGCTTCTGGCACGGATCGACGCAAACGCAACGGCACCGACCTCGTCATTGTCTAAATCGTGACAGTAGATCGGTAACTGAGGTTCGACAATCCGCTGGTCGAACCACTGGGCCGGGTCGGGTTTGCCGGTCTTGTAATCGATAATCGCCAGCCGACCGTCCGCAAGACGATCGATCCGGTCGATCTTGGTTCTGATATGGAGCCGTCCGATCACCTGTTCATGCAACTGCTCCATCGATACAACGCTAAACGGTTCTCTCTCTCTTTCGAGTGAAATCCATACGCCGCAGCGCAGCGCCAGGCGCTCGATCTCGAGCTGCCGCTGTTCCGATGGGATATCGAAGCGTTTGCTCTTCTCCTCGCGTGCCACCGCCTTTTCGGCCGCGTCAAGCAACAACTGTCCGGTATCGGCCTCGGAAAGGGCATTCAAGCCGCTCGAGTCCTCGACCTTGCGCCAGAAAAATTCGAGCGTCGAATGGACCAGGGTACCGCGCGTCATATTATCGAGGCCGATGTCACTCTCTTCGAGCCCCTTTCCGCCGAGCCGATGATGGGCAAATGCCCGAAACGGACAAAGTGCCTGCTCCTTGAGGGTTGCGGTCCCGCCGCGGACTGGTTTACGTGAAACAATCGGCGCCACACGTTGGTCGGAAAAGGCATCGAGTCGCGGACGGGCAGCAAACAGAGTATCGACCGGAGAGGCGGATGGTAGCTCCGGCCATGGTCTTTCGGTCAGTCCGGACACGCAGAAGGCCGGCCGGGTCTCCATACCGTCAACCATCAGCGGCCGGCTGACGATCACCTCCGGCGCTGAAGCAAACAGCCTGCCGGCGATACGCTGTGCATATTCGTACTCGTGCTGCGGGTCAGCGTGCGGCATGCGCAGCCGTCTTTGCAAATCAATCGGCAGAAACGGGTTCGGTCGCGCCGGTTGCGGCATCACGCCGGCGTGCAATCCGAGCACCCAGAGATGGTCGAACCGGAGTCCACCCGCCTCGAGCAGACCGAGAACGTGTACCCGCGAAGCGGATGATTCGGCCTGAAAATCAGTCTGTCGGGCAAGGCGCTGTAACATACCGAGAGCCGTACCGCGACGGACCGGGCCGGAAATGTCATCGAGGCTCGCCAGTTCGGTCAAGAGGCGCCGGAATCTTGAGACAACCTGGTATTCACGGCTCGTCCGTCCACGATCACCGGGCCAGCCGCAACCCTGCAGAAGATCGGCGAACCGCTCGGCCCAGCCACCGGGTTTTAACTTCCGGTCCGATTTCTGAAAGGCGACGAGCTTTCCGGTAAGTTCGAGAAACTCAGTATCACATTGCACTCCGGAAAGAACATTCTTGAGCCGGTACAGAGGGAAGGAACCGATCCGTTTGCGCCGCAACTCGAAATCCGTCCTGCCCCGCTGCGCCAGGAACCGGGTCGCCGCCCCGATATACGGGGTGCGCAACAACCAGCTGACCTGATCCTGGGAGAGATTGCCAGAAAACGACAGAATCTCCAGGGCAGCGGCGACCGGCCCCTCATCGGCGAGGCGGGTTCCGAGTGACATATTGAAAGGTAACGGACAATCGATACCGCTCACACGACCCGCCGGATCGAGCTCCGCTTGCAGGGTGCGCCGGATATCATCCTGACAACCCTCCAGTGCAGGGACCACGATGCCGATCTCAAGCTGTTCGGCCTGCGCCAACAGCGACCTGACCCAGCGGGCGCAGCGGACAATTTCGGCATGTGTATCGGGAGCCGTACAGATCGTAGCACTGCCTGGCTCCTGCTCCGGCTCGACTACCTGCACCTCAGACCCGACCCTCCGCAGGGCATCGATCAGTTCGACCTGGGCCGGGTTGAAGTCGTCAAAGCCGACCAGGAATATTTGCTCCGGAAGGGATTCAGCCTGCTCCGGCAAGACTGCGGAGAGAGATTTTTGAATGGTGTACGGATCGACCAGATTATGACATTCGAGTAGTTGTTTCCACTCCGAACGCCAACGAAGGAAGGCCTTCTGGTCCTCACTTGAACCCTGCTCGCTGATTTCTGCATTGTATGAGCAAAGCAGTCGTTCGGCTTCACGGGCCTTCTTTGCAGTCGGAGCGATCTGCAACAGTTGATGTTGACTCGCCTCGATGTCGCGTTCGATGATTGTTTCCCAAAGATATGTAGCTTGAATAGAGTTGAGGAGGCGGTCTTCGTCGAAGAAAGTACCGTACAGCTGGCGGCACCAGGCATCGAACGGAAGGATGGACGGCCGCATCCAGGCCGTCCGCCCGGAAGATTGCATTACCTGGTCAAACTCATCCATGATCTGCCGGGCGAGCCGGTTGGTGGCGGTCAGACAGAGCGCCCCGTCGGTCAAACGGGGAAAGATATCAGCTGTTCGCGTTATCATGCTTCGAGCTTGACCTGTGCATAAGACAGAATATGACACAACCGCAGAGAGCACCGGTTGCGTTAGCGATTAAATCGAGTAGCTCACCGCTGCGGGATTGGGTAAAAGAGGATTGAAGAAGCTCAAGCAGTGCGCCAAACAATACAGCATAAACCATCGAATAAATGAATGTTTTGATACTACTAATGGAAAAATATGACAAAAATCTACTTACCAGCCAGGCGAGCAGCAGGTAGGAGAGGAAATGGACCAACTTGTCCTGCCCGGCGAAGAGCCGCAGGGCATGCCCCTGCACCGGAATGAGCGACAGAACAATCAGTGCAAGCGACCAGGAAACGGCCGCCAACAGCCATGTAGTGAATGAAGGACGGGCCGACCTGTCTTTGTGTTCAACTCGCATATGGGGTCGGGATGATTCCTGTTAACGGATATTCAACGGGTAGACAAATTGACGCTTCTTCTCATCTTCGAGCTTGCTCCCGATATGTAGCTGGTAAGCACCGGGCGAGACCGTATCGAGGGTGGCGATGAAATAGCCCTCGCTGTACTCCAGGCGACGCGCCTCTGTCTTCTCCCCATTGTTATCTTCCAGCTTGTAGGCAGCGACCCCTTTTTCAATCCCGATATTGCTCTCAACCGAGAGAAAGCGGATAAAAAGAACTGGCGCCAGGGATGTTTCGGAGATCGGGCTTGGCTCTTGTTCTGACGGCGAAAAGATGTAGGCGACGGCGAGAACCCCGTTCTCCTCCCCCTCCCCGATCTGCACGGCGGATTCAGGCAGAATATCAGCGACAGTCTCGCTGACTTCTTCGGCGGCAGCATCCGTCGAGGCCATCTCTTCCGCTGCTGTAATTCCGGAACTTAAAGCAAAAAGAACAACAATGAGAACAAACAGACGCATCGGCACAACTCCTTGGAATAATTACAGGCAATATAATTGAATGGTTTGCCGATGAAGTCAAGCGATCATCGAAAACTTAAGAGAATGGGATGAAAGAGAACAGCGACCGAAGGGATACAGTCAGAATGAGATGGTCGATTATTTAAACGGGGTTCCACAATCGGGACAGTATGACCAGGCGGTGGTGATCTTCCTCCCGCACTGACAGGTCTTCTGATCATTCTTGAGCCGTCTCCAACCATAGATAAGCAGCCAACTGACACCGGCACCGAAGATGAGATAGACGACACCCATAACCTGGGGCCCGACCCTTTTCATATCCTTGATGGCGCAGTAACCGCAATTGTAGGCCCAGTAGTTGTAACCGGCGATGGCGACAAGAACAAGTAGGATGAACAATATGGACCAGAGAGGGATTCTACGAAGTTGCATAGTGATCCCTCGCTTCCCCACCGTTCGCCCCGCACCAGGGGCAGTGTCGGTAGGCAATCAGCTTACTGTGACCGCAGCAAGAGCAATGCTCGCGCAGCAGGGAACTGCAATGGGGACAGATCAATAGATCGGTTGCTACATTCTTCCCGCACTTGCGGCAATTTTCCTCAGGGATGTCCTGCTCCACCTTGCGATCGAACTCACGTTCGATCAGGCAGAGGATAACGAGCAGTATGATCAGCACCAATAACAGCATAATCTCAACCTGTAGCGGCAACCTTTACCGTTGGTTTCGGCTCATCGACGTCGACACAACCATCGCGTAACGAGACAACCCGGTCGAAATACTTCCGGTTCTCGACATTGTGCGTCACCATCAAGATGGTCTGTCCTTCGTGATTCAGCTCCTGGAAAAGGTCCATGATTTCGGCGCTGGTCGACGAATCGAGGCTACCGGTCGGCTCGTCGGCAAGAATCATCGGCGGATTATTAACAAGCGCCCGCGCAATCGCCACCCGTTCCTGCTCTCCGCCCGAGAGCTGATTCGGCAGGTGTCCGACCCGATTCGCTAATCCGACCCTTTGCAGGGCGGTCAACGCAGCCTGCCGCTGTTTACGGCTCGACATCGAAGTGACCGCCAACGGCAGCATGACGTTCTCTTCGGCAGTGAGATACGGGATGAGATTGTAGGCCTGAAAGACGAAACCGATGTATTCGCGCCTGAAATCGGCCCTCTTCTCCTCGTTCATACGGTAGACATCAATACCGTCGATCAGGAGTGAGCCGGCGGACGGCTTGGCCAGTCCACCGAGAAGGGTTAAAAGTGTGCTTTTACCCGACCCGGAGGGACCGACAATGCCGAGGAAGCTTCCTTCTGCGATTTCGAGCCCGGTCGGTTTCAACGCCCGGACCTCTCCGGCCTCGGTATGATAGGTCTTGCTCAAATTATTCAAAGTGATGAACGACATCGTTGACTCCACGTTTAGAGTGTCCGTAGCGCATCGGCCGGATCGAGTTTGCTGGCGTGCAGGGCCGGATAAATCGCGGCAAGAGCGCCGAGGAGAATGGCCAGCAGGACCGAACCGCCGCCGAGCACAAAATTCCAGACAACACCGTGTGCATTTTCGACCAGCAATGGCAGCACGCCTTTTGCCGCCATTGTACCGAAAACAAAACCGGCCGCACCGGCAATAATGCTTACGATACCGGCTTCGGTCAGGATCAACCTGACCACGTGGTGCTTGCGGAAACCGAGAGCCCGAAAGATACCGATTTCATGACAGCGCTCGTTGACCGAACCCATCATGGTAACGAAGACGACCAGCGAACCGACGAACAGCACGACCAGGGAGACCGCGAGTGAAAAGTTACGAAACTCGCCGAGGGCGTGCATCCGGGTTTTGACGACCTGCTGGATGGCGTTGACCTTGACATCCGGGAGAACGGAAGAGATCTGCCTGACCATGTCATCGACCGGGCAATCGGCACAGAGGGCCGCAACCTCGACGAAGCTGACCTTCCCTTCCTTGCCGAGCAGTCGTTGTGCCGTTGCAAGCGGTGCCAGCAGCAGGTTGTCATCCTGGGATCCGGTCTCGGTTAGAATCCCGGAGACGACAAACGTCTCGCCGGATATCTCTACATTATCGCTCGGATGCAGCTGTAATTTTGCCGCAACCAGCGACCCGGCAACGAGCTGATCGGGTGCCCCGATCGGCTCACCGGCGATCGACCACCAGCGCTTGAGATGGAATTCGACCTTTTCATCGACACCCATGATCAGGACCTGGGCGCCATTGACCTCGACCGCACCGAGGACCTTCGGAGCAACAGCCGAAATATTGCGGCTGTTCGGGATCGTTTCAATCTTCGGCAGGTCGTCCTGATTCAGTTCACGCGTATCGACCGAGACTCCCCCGAGCGAAATACCGCCGTAGCTCAAAGAGAGGTCGTTACTCTTCGGCGTCAGCAGGATATTCGCCCCATAGTTCTCCATTTTGTGCTGGATATCGGCGCTCATGGCGCTGGTCAGCGACAGCAGAGCGACCACCGTGGCAACCCCGACCATCAGTCCGACGATCAAAAAAGCCATCCGCGCCTTGCGCCGCTCGAGATTCCGTATTGCTATGCCGGTCAGTTTCAAGTCAGCTCTCCAGTCGTTTCGTTATCAGCCTTGGGTCGGAAAATAGCGCTGACCGGCCTGCAGTTCGCGCTCGAGCAGGACCACCTGCCCGTTCTCGACCGTACGGGTCAGCGGAGCCGGGTTACAGCCGCCCTTGATCACGTTGATCATGTCCGACTGAAATTTCTGGTTGCAGTTGTTGCAGACCATGAAGTCACCTTCCTGGCGGTACCCCTTACCCGACTTGTAACAGACGTCACAGGCGTCAAGAGCTGCCCTGACAGTACCATCCCGGCTCTTGAGCAGGAAGAAATCAACTTCGCTGCTTCCAGCCCTGTAACTGTAATAATGCGCCTTGCCGTCGGTGACTTCGGATAGTTGGATTGAGACCTTGCCGTTTTCGGCAGTGACAAACTGGCCCGACCCACCCGGAGAGGCGACGAACCAGTATGCTGCGGCGCCGGCCAAAAGAAGCACCACGGCAAGGATCATGACAGGAAATTTCTTTTGACTCTCCTCTGCGGAGAACTTCGCTCTTTTCTCTTCACGTTGACTCATCTGTTCACTCCTACTCTTTCTATATACGATACCGATTAACCGCAGCAGGAACCGCCGCAACCACTTTTGCCGTTCCTGGACGAGAGATTGCGTTTAAGGTTCGGGTCAAAAATATCGATGGCAGTATTAGCCTGCAGGCCTTTAAGAAGATTGCTCAGGGCGATGCCGTTCGGTTCCCGGTCGGGAAACTGTGTCTGCAGGAAGCGTTTGATCAGCAATCTGTTCCTGACCTCTTCACGGGTAACTGCATCGGTCATCCCGGAATCGATCTCGGCCTCGTCCACGGTCAAGCCGTTTTGAATAGCGGCGTTGAGCAGTAGTTCGTTCTGCACAAGCGACGACCAGGCACTTTGGAAGACGACACCAAGAGGCACAGGACGACCCTGCTCTTCCACAGCCTGCATCGTTCTCTCAAACGACTTATTGAAAGCGCCGCGCTCGATCAACCGCGAACCGACACGACCGACGACCTTATCGAGATCAACCCCTGAAAGCAGATTGCCGGAGGCATCACGAACGAAAAGAATCGTTGCCGGGTAGCCGGAGCCGGTGATGGTCGTGGCAATCTTATCCGGCGCTACCCGTTGTGGATCATAAGTGACGTAACTTCTGGCGCTGCGTACATCGGTCTCGATCTCGGCGGGACCGTCAAGCGAGAGAACCGCCTGCCGGATTGTTTCGACACATGATCCGCAGGTCATGCGACTGACCGACAGTTCGACCGAAGCCAGGTCGGCGGAACGGGCGGTCGTACCGTTAAGCAACGCCAGACCGCTGACGGCAACCGCAATAATAAGAATAGCGAGGTAGGTTTTCTTCATGCACATCTCCAGATACAATATTTTGCGAAACTTCCGGTAGATATTACAGAGGTCGTGCCAAAATATACAACCTATCGATATCACATGCTTTTCATTCAGGGAGGATGATGAGAATGCAGAACCGGAAGACAGTTCTGGGGAATATTCAACAATAGTTTGTCGGATATTCCCCAGGACCATAAAGAACAGATTGTCAAAAAGATGATGCGATCGAAAACCGTTTCAGAGGTTACTGCTTCGGCAGAATCAGTTCGTAATCATTTCCATTACGCTCAAGTACGACCCGGTCGGGATGGATTGTTTTCACGAGATAGGCCTCAACCATTGTCCCTTCCATAACCGGAAAGTCGTTAATGATCGCCATCCGATCGCTCGCGCTCTCCTGATACAGGATACCGCTCAACTGGGGGAGATCGTCAGGTTGAGGTAAGGCAGCCGTCTTTTCCGGTTTCGGCTGTACCTGTGCAACCGGTGTCTCAACGGCCGGCCGAGTTCTCGCAACGACAGCACTTTCCGGTTGTGCTTGTACTACCGCCGGCTTTTCGGTGACGGTCGATTGTGTATCAGTGACCGCACTATGCTCCGGCATCTTCTCTTCGGCGATTGGTGGAGGTGTACTCCGGGCGAACTGGTATCCGGCAAACCCGACCAGGGCAACAATCACAATCGAACCGATAATGACCTGCGTAGACGTATTTTTTTTACTGCTGTGAGAGCTGCGGAGGATGTCGCTCGCAACCGCGGTCGACAACTCATCGTGTTGAGATTTTTCGCTCTCCAGTTTCTTTAATGCTTTAAGAATCGAACTCATGTTCCCCTCTACCGACTGAGCTGTGGTGGGTTGAAATGTGCGCTTTTTTGGTACAACAACAGCAGGGTCAATGGTCCGACCCGGCCATCCTGAACAAGGGCATTTTCGGCCTGGAAGTGGGTCACTCCCAAAACCGTATGCTTGTCATAAACCCCAGTTATTGCGAGATCACGCCCCGTCTCGTTCAGCAGGTTCTGGATCTCACGTACATCGGGAGATGATGCTCCCAACGTCGAATAATAGCCGATATCGAGATAATTTCTCCACATAATATAGGCTTTTCCGCTGTACAATGCCGCGATACTGTCACGGGCGAGTACCGATTCACCATGGATAGAAGGAGCGATCTCGATCGAACCGTTCCCCTGCCCGATCATTGCCAGATAACGCCGCCCTGTCACCCCCGGCAAAATCAATTCGAGCATAATCGGCGTATCGAGACGCTCAATCGCCGGAAAGTCTCCATAGTATGGGGTCCACTTCCAGCCACTTAACTTGAGCTGATTCAGAAACTGAGTGCTTTTGAATTGAGCCGGAAGCTGCGGAAGAAACTCGACGTGCCATTCCTTGCTCAGCGCCGTCACAGCCTGGCGGAAGGTCGCAGATTCCTCCGAGGTCGCCAGTTCATTCCGGATCGCGTCAACTGGAATATTCGGAAGCCCCGGCCGGGGAGTTGCAGGTTCAGCTGTTGCAGTGGCTTCGGTACTGGCCGGCGGTGCCGGTGTGGCGGCAACAGAACTTACAGTGCTGTCTGAAAGATTGAGATAAGTGACCAAACCGACAAGCAGGACCAGAAGAACGGTAATGGCGGCCGGCAGGAAACCGGGGCTGGCCTTAGGACGTCGCACATTCCGCTCCTGTTCGTCAATTGACTTCTTCACGTCGGTACGGTCTACAACTTCATGGTTCTCGCTGTAAGCGGTCAAAAGAGAACGATCAGCGATAATATTGATCAGACGGGGGAGACCACCAGAATGCTTGAAAATGTAAGTGATTGCCGTCTCTTCAAAAATCGAACGATCTTCAGCTCCGGCGACCTGCAATCGATGTTTGATATATTCCGCCGAATCATCCTGATCCATCGGCTGCAGATGGTAGCGGATGGCGATCCGCTGGTTGAGCTGTCGCAGGTTAAACTGGTTAAGCACATCGGCCAGCTCCGGCTGCCCAACCAAGATGATCTGGATCAACTTGTCGGTTTCCGTTTCAAGATTCGACAGAAGACGAATTTGTTCCAGAACCGACGCCGCAAGGTTCTGCGCTTCGTCGATAACCAGAACCACGGTCCGGCCAGCCTGGTTCTCGGCCAGGAGAAATTCGTTTATGAGAGGAAACAACTGCCCACCTCGATGTTCACCGGTCTCGATGCCAACCTCGCGGCAGATTTCCAGCAAAAGTTCTTCCGCCGTTAAACTTGGGTTGAAGATAAAGGCAAGCTTAAACTCCTCGTCGCCAAGCTCCTCGAACAGGGTTCGCAAAACAGTCGTCTTACCGGCACCGACCTCCCCGGTGATTTCAATAAAACCGCAGCGGCTCTGCAATCCGTAAAGCAGATGAGCAAAAACCTCTTTGTGGTTTTTGCTCAAAAAGATGAACTTCGGATTCGGAGTGATATTGAATGGCTTTAGCTTAAGACCGAAATGTTCCAGATACATAATTTAAGCCTAACGAAAGAATTTTTTATATTATTTCTGATAAGTTGTAGCTTGGCAAGTGGCAGCTGATAATAATCTTTAAATCAATATTCTCAAACAACTCCATATCAGGCCG
>PKTZ01000002.1 GCA_002868925.1 Desulfuromonas sp.
ACCTTGGGGTTCGGCATCAGGCCACGCGGGCCGAGCAGCTTACCGATCTTGCCGACCGTCCCCATCATGTCGGGAGTGGCGATCGCGGTATCGAAGTCGAACCAGCCGTCCTTGATCTTGTCGACCAGGTCGTCGCCACCGACATAATCAGCGCCGGCCGCCTCGGCCTCCTGCGCCTTCTCGCCCTTGGCGAAAACCAGGACCTTGATCGTCTTGCCGAGACCGTTCGGCAGAACCAGGGCACCACGGACCATCTGGTCCGCTTTGCGCGGGTCAACTCCGAGACGGATCGACATATCAACCGTCTCATCAAATTTGGCAAAGGACATCTCTTTGATCAGGGCCAACGCCTCGTCCAGCTGGTAAACCTGACTACGATCAACCTTCGCCTTAGCTTCTGTGTAATTCTTTCCAGGCATCATTCACTCCAAGCGCCTAAGATTTATTCAACTTCAAGACCCATGCTGCGGGCGGTACCTTCAATGATACGCATCGCAGCATCGACATCGAATGCATTGAGATCAGGCATTTTAAGTTAGGCGATTTCCTTAATCTGGGCTTTGGATATTCTGCCGACCTTGTTTTTGTTCGGTTCACCAGAACCCTTCGGAATCTTGGCCGCTTTTTTCAGCAGAACGGCCGCCGGCGGGGTCTTGGTGATAAAGGAAAAGGAACGATCAGCATATACGGTGATAATGACCGGAATAATCGTATCGCCTTCGCTCTGCGTCTTGGCATTAAAAGCCTTGCAGAAATCCATGATATTGACACCCTGCTGACCGAGCGCCGGACCAACCGGGGGTGACGGATTCGCCTTGCCGGCTGGAATCTGCAGCTTAATCTGCCCTATAACCTTCTTGGCCATTTCTAACTCCTTGACTTGCTTATTCTTGAAATGGAGCCGGATTATTCCGGACAATCCATTAACAATCTAGTTCGTTTTTTCAACCTGGATGAACTCGAGCTCCACCGGTGTCACCCGGCCGAAGATCGAAACCATAACCTTGAGCTTCCCCTTGTCCGGATTCACATCCTCGACCACGCCGGTGAAGTTGAGGAACGGACCGTCGATAACCCGCACCGTCTCGCCGACCTCGAACTCAACCTTCGGCTTCGGACGATCCTCGCCTTCTTCCATCCGGCTGGTAATCAGGGCGACTTCCTCTTCCGAGATCGGCGGCGGGTTCTGTCCACCACCGACGAAACCGGTCACCTTCGGCGTATCCTTGACGATGTGCCAGGTCTCGTTGTTCAGCTCCATCTGGACAAGGATATAACCGGGGAAAAACTTGCGGGTCGAGGTCTTACGCTCACCCTTTTTCAGTTCAACAACCGTCTCCGAAGGGATCAGGACCTCGCCGAACAACTCCTCGGCGTCAAACTGCCGGACCCTCTCTTCGAGATTCAGCTTGACCTTGTTTTCGTATCCTGAATAGGTATGTACGCCATACCAAAGTTTCGACATGATTGAAACTCCTCGATCAATCAGCTCAAGAGATACTTGATCAGGCGTGAAAGCCCCGAATCGACCAGCCACAGAAAAATAGCTACGGCAATGACCAGCACAATAACGACCACGGTCGAGCCGTAGGTATCCTTTTTGGTCGGCCAGGTTGTTTTATTCAGTTCACTCTTGACGTTCGAGAGGAACTCACTCACTTTGCCAATCACTATGTCTAACCCCTTTCGAGGAGAACATCTACCGTTAACAAAAAAATAAATGGCAGGCCAGGAGGGATTCGAACTCTCAACACCCGGTTTTGGAGACCGGTGCTCTAACCGTTAGAGCTACTGGCCTGCATAAAAACATCAAACAACCGTACTACTTGGTCTCTTTGTGTACGGTATGGGTCCGGCAGAAGCGGCAATACTTCTTGAATTCCAGCTTGTCCGGAGTGTTTTTCTTGTTTTTCGTCGTTGTGTAATTGCGCTGCTTGCACTCGGAGCAAGCGAGCGTCACAATGTCCCGCATGATTTTGTCGTTCCTACCCCCTCCGGTTGGAGGGGAGTGTTATTCGTTTACTGTTACAGTTACTCGATAATTTTAGAGACAACACCGGCACCGACGGTACGGCCACCTTCGCGGATAGCGAAACGCAGACCTTCGTCCATGGCAATCGGGGTAATCAG
>PKTZ01000195.1 GCA_002868925.1 Desulfuromonas sp.
ATCAGGGCGACGAACGCACCGATCATGTAAATCTCACCGTGAGCGAAATTGATCAGCTGGATGATCCCGTACACCATGGTGTAACCGAGAGCGATCAGGGCATAGATGCTCCCCCGGGTCAGGCCGCTGAAAAAGAGTTCGATAAAATAGTCCATAATTCCTTGTTCCCAGAATATTACCTGGCCGGCAAGTAGAAACAGTTCAGGGGGCAGGCTTATCGCCTGCCCCCTGAATTGATAGACAAACCAGCAACGTTACTTCTGTTCGACGAACTGGCCGCCCTTCACCTGGTAGACCGAGAAACCGACGCCGACCGCATCCCCTTTGGCGTCGAACTTGATCTTGCCGACCGCGGTGTCGACCATCGAGGTTTTCAGCGCCTTCTCCAGTTCAGCCGCATCGGTGCCGCCCGAAACCTTGATCGCGTTCAGCGCGGCCTGCATGGCAGCGTACCCCTGATCAAAGAAAGTACCCGGCTCCTTGCCGTACTTGGCCTGGTAGTCTTCACGCGCCTTCTTGTTTTCAGCATACTTGGAGACATCCATCGGGCCGGTTGCGTAAACGCCCTCGGCGTTCTTGCCGGCGATCTCGAGGAAACCGTCACCCTTGATCCCGTCCGGACCGACGAAGTCGGCCTTTACCCGCTTCCGCTTCATCAGGCCGATCAGCTTCGACGCCTCGGGATGGTACCCACCGAAGACAACAGCGTCGGCCCGCTCACGCTTCAATTTCTGAATAACCGCCGAGTAATCGATGGCACCGGGGGTAATCCCCTCGTAGAGGACGATCTCGGCCTTACCCGATTCCTCGATGAACTGCTTGGAGAAATCGGCGAAGCCCTTGCCGTAGTCACCCTTGTCGTGCAGGATGGCGACCTTTTTCGCGCCGAGGGTTTCGGTGACGAAGGTTGCTGCCAGCTTGCCCTGCTCGTCGTCGGCAGCGATGGTGCGATAAAAGTTCGGATAATCGCCGCTCTTGGTCAGCGGCGGGTTGGTCGCCGACGGCGAGATCGCCAGAACACCCGCCTCCTTGTAGATACCGAGTGCCGCCTTGGTCGCACCGGAACAGACATGACCGATAACGATCTTGGCCCCTTCCGACACCAGGTTGGTCGCAACGTTGACCGCGATCTCCGGCTTGCACTGGTCATCCATGGCGACCAGTTTGACCTGGTTGCCGTTGACGCCGCCGGCGGCATTGACCTGCTCGGCAATCATCTCGGCAGCCTCCTTGGTCGGGATGCCGTACGGCGCCAGATCGCCACTATGCGGACCGGCGACACCGATAACGATCGGGGCGGCCAATACCGGGCTGGCCAGCATAGCGATAGCAACAATTAGAAAAAGGGAAAAGAGTCTCTTCATTTTTTGCCTCCTGTGCAAGAAAATATTTTAACTCCATCAAACTTGTTTACTTGAGCAGATAAGTCATCAAATTATCGAAAGAACAGAGCAAGGTCAAGTCGTATATATGAATAAAATCAGCAAACCTGTCTTGATCGACCTCGTCAATCCGAACCGACTTCAGCAACCGGAACAAACGGCAATAATTTTGATCGGACCAAACAACGCCCGATTGTCGCCGCCCAAAAAATATGATATAGCCTCGAGTGGCACTAGTTTACCCCCTTTTACCGTCGAGACAGAGTAAACTCGGGACTGTCCCCTCATATCACCGGGGGCTGTCCCAGATGTTTACGGGCCAAGAAACCGTGCAGCTTCGCACCGCAAAGACCCGGGACAGTCCCCGTGCGGGGACAGTCCCGGTTTTGCTGTGTGCTACCCTTAAACTAGTACCATTCGATATAGCCTCACCCTTAATCATGTTACGAATCGTCGAGCTATGACCACTCCGGAAGTAAACATCCATAGAAAGAAAATCATTCAAGAAGGCCTGGCCGCCGCCTGGCCGATCTGCCTCGGCTACTTCCCGATCGGGATGGCGCTCGGCGTTCTCGCCCAGAAAGCAGGTCTTTCGCCCCTCTGGATCGGCCTGATGTCGGTCCTCGTTTTTGCCGGCAGCGCCCAGTTCATTGCGGTGGCGATGATCGATGGCGGCGCTTCGGCGTTGTCGATCGTCCTGACCACGTTCGTTGTCAACTTCCGCCACGTGTTGATGAGCTCGGCNAAAATTCCTCACCCTCTTCGCTTACGGCATCACCGACGAAAGCTTCGGGGTCAACATGACCCGCTTCCGCAAAGGGGGATGGGATCGATGGCGCGCCCTGGTCGTTCACCACAGTGCCAACAGCACCTGGATTATCGCGACAATTCTCGGCGGACTGGTCGGCGGTTTGATCCCGGCCGGTGCCTTCGGTATCGACTATGCCCTGCCGGGGATGTTCATCGCCCTTTTGGTGCTGCAGCTGCAGGGGCGGGCCTACCTCTTCACCGGCGCGCTGTCGGCCGCAACCGCCATCGTCTGGAAGTTATTGATTCCCGGCGACAGCTACATCGTTGCCGCCGCTATCATTGCCGCAACCGGAGGTTTCCTTATCCGGCGTCAACTACGACGCAAACGGGAGACCACAGCATGAGCTTCCAGACCTACTTTCTGATCCTGCTCGGCATGGGAGCGGCGACCTACCTGCCCCGCCTGCTGCCTCTCTTTTTCCTGTCGCAACGCAAGCTTCCGCAATGGATGATTGACTGGCTCGAACTGATCCCGGTCGCCATCCTCGCCGCCCTACTGGCCCCGGCACTCGTTGTTGATTCCGACAATGCGATCGATTTATTGCGCCCTGAACTCTGGGTGGCGATCCCGACCTTCCTGTTTGCACTCCGGACAAAATC
>PKTZ01000070.1 GCA_002868925.1 Desulfuromonas sp.
AAACCGAGCCCGTCCATCCCCGGCATCCGGATATCGCAGAGGACAACGTCGACCTCTTCTTTTTCCAGCATCTCAAGACCGGTTTCGGCATCGGCGGTATCGGCCACATCGTAATTCTCTTTTTCGAGGACCAGCCGCAGCATGTGCCGCATCCCGGTTTCATCGTCGATGACCAGTACTTTTCTTTTTACTTCAGTCATGACTACCCGTCCCTTTCGATCGGGAGCAATATCGTAAATGTCGTTCCCATATCCTTAGGCGAGCGTGCGACAATCTTCCCGCCCGCTTCGGTAATGATCCGTTGGCAAATCGCAAGGCCGAGTCCGCGCCCCTTCCCCTGCGGCTTCGAAGTGAAAAACGGGTCGAAAATATGGGGCAGGACATCGTCCGGGATACCGCACCCTTCGTCCCGCACAACGATCTCGGCGAACTGGCCCTGCCGGGTCGCAGCGAGGTAAATCGTGTTCGAATCTTCGAGACAATCCTTGGCGTTGACCATAAGGTTGATCATCACCTGCATCAACTTGTGCGGATCGATCCGGACCAGCCCGATCCGGGCGGGAGAGTCGACGCTGAACTCGATCTCGGCAAATGCTTTTTGATGACTGGCGATATCGACAGACTCGCGCAAAACATCAGCCGGATCGACGATCTCCTGCTGTTCGCCGGTGGGGGCGGCATAATCGAGCAGCTCCTTGACCAGGTGATCGATGCGGTTGATCTCGATCAGCGATTTTTCGACGATCTCCTTCGAACGGCCCGGCTCCAGCTCCGACTTGAGCAGTTCGAGATAACCGAGGACCGCACCGAGCGGGTTGCCTATTTCGTGGGCCATACCGGCCGAAAGGTGGCCGACCGAGGCCATCCGCTCCGAACGGATCAGATCCTCCCGCCCTTTCTGCAGGGCATCGGTCATGGCGTTGAAGGAGTTAGCCAAATCGGCGATCTCGCCCGGGCCATGGGCCGCAACGTTCGTCGACAGATCACCATCCGTGACCCGGCTGGTCGCCTCGCGGAGCTGTCGAACCGGCTTGATCACGGCCCGTCCCAGAAGGACGACCCCGAACCCGGTCAGCACCGCGCCGTAGAGGACGACATAAAGCAGCATCATGTTGCGCGCCGCGTTAATCTGCTGCCCGATCTCCGAAAGAGAGAAGCGGACCAGCAACACCCCGTTACCGGCCGTCGAGCTGCGTAAGGGGGTCGCTACGGTAACGAGGCCGGAAGCGGGCGACACGACCGGGATCCACTCCCGCTTGTAATCGACCCGGTGCACCGTCTGCGAGTAATAGGTTACCTCCTGCACCAGCGCTTTGTCCGGCGAAGTCAAGACAGGAGACGGCTTTTTGCGCGGCGTCATCCGGTTGCCGTAACGATCGTAAATATCCCATGAGGCGACCTCCGGCCCGATATCCTCCAACATCGCCTTGATCATGGTAAAGTTCGGCGGTGCCTTGGGCGCAGCATTCGGCGTGGAGGCGGCACGGGCGACGAACATCGCCATCTGCCGGGTATACTCGACCCGCTGTCCGAGCAGCTCAGTCTCGGTCAACTTCAGCAGAAGGAACCCTCCCAACAGCAGCGCCGCCCCGACGACGACCGCCATGGTAAAGATGATTTCTGAATAGAGTCCCGTTTTACGTCGCACTCAACCCTCCAACCGACAACGTCCGAAATTTAAAAATACCATAAAATTCCGGCACGTTAAAGAAAACAATGCAAAATTTGCGTATCATGCCTGCTTCTTTTCGATAGCGCATAAATTAGTCGCTGGAAAAAATTGGTCCATCCTGCTAGCATCACGACACGTTTATTGAAGAAAGGATTATCCTCATGGCACGTGTACCGGTAGTCGACCAGGAGTGCTGCATCGGCTGCGAGGTCTGTACCCAGACCTGCCCCGAAGTTTTCCGCATGGAAGGTGAAGAAGAAGGTCATGACGACGGGCATGACCACGGCAAGGCGGAGGTCTACAATCCCACCGGCGCTGCCGACGACAAAATCGAGCAGGCGATGGACAACTGCCCGGCCGCCTGCATCTACTGGGACAGTTGAGCTGTACCAACCTGAGCTGAAATAGATTGTCTCTTTCCGCAAACGTCAGACGGCTATACATCTTCTCTTTTTTGAAGATGATGCTGCTGCCGATGGCGATTATCACTCTTTTCTGGAAAGACCAGATCGGCCTGTCGCTAACCGAGATCATGCTGCTGCAGGCGATCTTCTCCCTCGCCTCGCTCTGCCTCGAGTTCCCGTCCGGGTACGTCAGTGATCGCCTCGGTTACCGCTTCTCCCTCAATCTCGCCGCCCTGCTCGGCATCATCGGCTGGGGGCTCTATACCGTCGCCGACACCTTCTCCGGAGTGCTGATCGCAGAAATCGTCCTCGGCGTCTCTTTTGCCTTTATCAGCGGCAGCGACAGCGCCCTGCTGTTTGAATCGCTTCGCCAGAACGGTCAGGAAGGAGAGTACAGCCGACTCGACGGCCGGATGACCGGCTGGGGGCAGGTCGGCGAAGCTGCCGGGGCTATCTGTGCCGGCTTGCTTTACGCAAAGCTGCCGATCCTCCCCTTTGCCATCCAGATTTTGATCTGGGCGGTAGCGCTTTGGGTAACTTTCACCCTCGATGACGTCGAACCGGCGGAAAAGATCGAGCATTCGCACCTGGGAGAATTGATCGCGATCTGGAAGCTGGCATGGCGGGAAAACCGGAGTATCCGCTCGACCATACTGCTGGCGACTTGCCTCGGCCTCGCCTCGTTCTATCCGGTCTGGCTGATCCAGCCGTTCATGCAGGACTGCCAGGTCCCGCTCTCATGGTTCGGGCCGATCTGGGCCGGGGCAAACCTGACCGTCGCCCTCTTCTCGATTCTGAGCCACCGCGTAACCGATCGTGTCGGCATTCGCGGTCAACTCAGCATCTTCTTTATCCTCTCGCTGATCGGCCTGCTCGGACTGGGACTGACCGCGTCGCTTTTCTCTTTTCTCTTCTATTACCTTCTGACCGCGATGCGCGGTCTGCAGGGCCCTTTTTCGAGGCACTTTTTACATCTACAGTCGAAGCGGAGCCATCGGGCCAGCATCCTCTCGCTGAAAGCGCTCTCTTTCCGCCTCGGTTTCGTCGTATCCGGCCCGTTGATCGGCCTCGTTGCCGA
>PKTZ01000138.1 GCA_002868925.1 Desulfuromonas sp.
AAATGTCACCCTCGAAGCCGAAGGCGCCGAAACCGAGCTCGACAAGACGGTTATAGAGCGGCTCAACGATCCGCTGGTCCACGTCATCCGCAACTGTATCGACCACGGAATCGAGGCTCCGGACGAAAGGGAAGCTGCGGGCAAGTCAACGGCCGGTACGGTCAGGCTCTCCGCCCAGCATTCCGGGGCCAATGTCATTATTACTGTTTCCGATGACGGTCGCGGCTTCGACCGTGAAGCGGTCCGCCAGCGCGCCGTCGCCCGCGGCTTGATTCCGCAGGATCTCGAGATTTCCGACAAGGATCTTTACAACCTGGTCTTTTTGCCCGGTTTTTCGACCGCCGCCGAGGTGACGAGTGTTTCCGGCCGCGGCGTCGGCATGGATGTCGTCAAGCGTTCGGTCGAGGAGTTGCGCGGTACCATCGATGTCGACAGCGTTGCCGGGGAAGGTGTCACCTTCAGTATCAAACTCCCGCTCACTCTCGCCATTATTGATGGCCTGCTGGTCGACATCGCCGGCGAATCATACGTCTTCCCGCTCTCCTCGGTTGAAGAGTGCATCGAGCTGAAGAGAAAAGAGTTCAGGGAAGACGAGCGTGACCTGGTCAATGTCAGAGGCGAGATTGTTCCTTATGTCCATCTGCGCGAATTCTTCGCGATCGATGGCGAAGAGCAGGAGATCGAACAGGTCGTTATCGTCGATTTCGACGGGTCGCGGGTCGGTTTCGTCGTCGATCACGTGGTCGGGGAGCATCAGACGGTGATCAAGTCCCTCGGCAAAATGTATCAGAAGCTCAAAGGCATCTCCGGCGCGACCATTCTCGGTGACGGCAACATTGCATTGATCCTCGACCTGACTCAGATTGTCGAGGCAGCCGCCCTGCAGGAGAAGGTCGCAGCCGTATAAACCGTAGCGAGTTTGATCAGATCTAACTCCCGGATTTCTTATGACTCAGGATTCTGAAAAATTCAGCCCGGTTCAAAACGGGAAAGCATCGCAGCAGAAGAATGGTCGCATCGTTCGTGATCTGACCGGCTTGCGGATCTCCGATGACGATTTTGCGCGTTTTGCCAAGCTGATCTACACCCACTGCGGCATTAAGATGCCGCCGCAAAAGCGGAGCATGCTCGAGGCCCGTCTGCGTAAACGGCTACGGGCGCTTGGACTGCCCTCGTACGAAAAATACCGGGAGTACCTATTCAGTAAGGACGGGATGGTCGAAGAGTTGATCAATATGATCGACGTAGTCACCACCAACAAGACCGACTTTTTTCGCGAACCACGTCATTTTGATTACATGGTGCAAAATGCCTTGCCGACGCTGATTCCTGAAACCGGTGCCGGTATCGAAAGGCCGCTACGTATCTGGTCTGCCGGTTGTTCGACCGGCGAGGAGCCTTACACCATTGCGATGTTTCTTGATGATTTTTCGTGGGTGAACAAGCAGCTTGAGTTCGAGATCCTGGCGACCGATATTTCGACCCAGGTACTGGAGAAGGCGATGCTCGGAATCTATCATTCTTCGAAGATCGAGCCGGTGCCCGATTACTATCGCAAAAAGTATCTTCTCAAGAACAAGAATTCCGAGATTCCGCAGGTCCGGATCGTGCCTAAATTGAGAGAGAAAATCCGGTTTGCCCGGGTCAACTTCATGGAAGAGGCGTTCGATGTCGGTGAACAGAAGGATATTATCTATTGCCGCAATGTAATCATCTATTTCGATCGGGCAACCCAGGAGCGGTTCCTCGATCGTCTCTGCCGTTGCCTGCGGCGCGGCGGCTTCCTGTTTATGGGACATTCGGAAACACTCAGCGGTATGCCGTTGCCGATCAAGCAGCTGGCGCCGGCCGTTTACGTGAAAATCTGAATTACTTAATTACAGGGCATGTCATTGGGTATGAGGTGAAAAAGGATATATGGCAAAAACGATAGTCAAAGTTCTGGTGGTCGATGATTCGGCCGTAGTCCGGCAGGCGTTGAGTGAAATCATTAACGCCGAGTCCGACCTAGAGGTTATCGCAACTGCCGCCGATCCGCTGATCGCCGCCAGCAAGATCGCCAAAGAGAAGCCGGACGTCATCACTCTCGATGTTGAAATGCCGAGAATGGATGGGTTGACCTTCTTGCAGAAGATCATGTCGCAGCACCCTATCCCGGTGGTGATCTGCTCCAGCTTGACCGAAAAGGGGGGTGAGACGGCCCTTAAGGCGATGCAGTACGGGGCGGTCGAGGTCATCACCAAGCCGAAGACCGGGGCGCGCCAGTTCTTCGAGGAGTCGCGAATTGTTATCTGCGATGCGGTCCGAGCCGCTTCAGTGGCGCGCATGCGCAA
>PKTZ01000206.1 GCA_002868925.1 Desulfuromonas sp.
ACGAATTTACCAGGGGGAAGTCATGCACTCCCGCTTCGCTCCCCGAAAGCACAGCTTCCGCTACCCGGTCTACTTTTATGCCCTGGAATTGGATGAACTTGAACAACTCGACAAACAAGTCCCCCTGTTCGGATACAACAAGTTGCGACCGGTCGCGATTCATGACCACGATTACTTAACCCTGGGGACGAGCCCGATCAAAGAGAAGCTCCGTTCGATTTTAGCGAAGACAGGAATCACAAGGCCGATCGAGAAGGTAACCCTAGTCACGGCCGCACGATATTTCAATTACATCTTCAACCCTATCAGTTTCTTTTATTGTCACGCCCCATCCGGAGACCTGGTCTGCGTCGTTGCCCAGGTCAACAATACGTTCGGAGAGATGCATCTTTACCCGCTGGCGGTCGAAAATTCCAGGCAAGTGGAGGGTGGCTGGCAATTTTCAACACAAAAAGAATTCCACGTATCGCCCTTCTTCCCGCGAAAGGGCCGTTACGAATTCCAGCTGACCCCAGTCGGTGACAATATCGACAACAGGATCATGTTTCATCTTGAGGGAGACTTGACCTTTATCGCGAAAATTTCCGGTCAGGCTGTCCCCCTGACTAAAACAAGCCTGACGAGAACGATCATGTCCCACCCGGTTTGTGCCAGCTTAACGATGCCAAGGATCTTATGGCAAGCGGCAAGACTTTATTGGCAAAGGAGGCTTCCCGTGTACGAAAAACCCGTCCCGAGTAGCGAGATGACCATCCGCCCGGTCCCGGCTTCAGTTATCGACAAAATCGGCATGAAAACAGTTATGCGTTTTTTCAGAAAGCTCCCAGCCGGCCGACTCGAATTGCGAACACCGGATAAGAAGACCTATCTCTTCGGTCAAGAGAACGCAACCCCTCGCCTCGAGCTGCAGGTGAATGAATTTCGATTCTTTCGACGCATCATGACCTCGGGGGATATCGGCTTTGGCGAAGCCTACACCGATGGAGACTGGACAACCCCCGACCTGCCGGGGCTGCTGACGCACCTGGCAAAAAACGAATCGGCAATGGATGACCGCAGCATCCTGACGTCCGCTGTCGGCAGGGTCATCAACTATCTGCGACATCTGCAAAGACCGAACACGCTCAAAGGGAGCGATCGCAATATCCGGGAGCACTACGACCTCAGCAACGATTTTTTCCAGGCCCTTCTCGATCCGACCATGACCTATTCCTGTGCGCTGTTTGACTCCGACGAGGAGTCCCTCGAGCAGGCACAGATCAACAAATATCGGACAATCATCGAAAAAGCGGGGATCACAGCAGACGATCACGTCCTCGAAATCGGCTGCGGTTGGGGAGGCTTTGCCCTCGAGGCCGTCCGCCAAACCGGCTGCCGCGTTACCGGGATCACCATTTCACGGGAGCAACTGGAACTGGCAAAACAGCGGGTCGAACGAGCCGGTCTGGAGGATCGCATCGAACTTAAACTGTGCGATTATCGGCATATCGACGGGACATTCGACAAGATCGTTTCGATTGAGATGCTCGAAGCGGTTGGCCATTCCGGCCTGGCCCCATTTTTCCGGAGCTGCGGCAAGGCACTCCACCCCGGAGGCACGGCGGTCATCCAGGTGATCACCATATCCGACGAGAGCTACGACGCTTACCGACTCAGTTCCGACTGGATTCGAAAGCATATTTTCCCTGGCGGTCACTTGCCGTCCGTACAGATCATGAAAGAGCTCGTGGCCAAGCAGCAGTGTCTTGATTTTGCAGACCTCGAAAACTTCGGCAACCATTATGCTGAAACGCTGGACCGCTGGCGAAAAACCCTGATCACGAAGAAACAGGAGATTCTGGCGCTGGGCTTCGACGAAGCGTTTATCCGCAAGTGGGAATACTATTTTTCCTACTGCGAAGCCGGTTTCAAATCGCAAAAAATCGACCTGGCGCAACTGGTCTTGAAAAAACGATGAATGATCGCCGCATGCCCTCACCTCTGGCATCGAAACTGATCAACATATCTATTTACCAGGCGGGATGGTTCTTTTGTGTTCTGGGAGCGGTGTGGGGGTACCCGCTGATCGGGGCGATTTCCGCATTATCGTTATGCGGTCTGCATCTGTTGTTGGTGGGCTCCTGGAAGAGCGAAATCAGGTTGATGCTGATCGCCTGCTTGTTAGGCGTCATCGTCGACAGTCTGCAACAGGCAATCGGCATCTTTACCTTCAAAAAAGACCCTGCCTGGCCACTCTGGTTACCGCTCTGGGTTTTCGTCATCTGGGCACAATTCGCGACCCTCTTTCATTTTTCACTCTATTGGCTACAAAACAGGCCGCTCCTCGCGGCACTCTTCGGGGCGATCGGCGGGCCACTCGCTTACGGTGCCGGCATCCGCCTCGGTGCGGCGACACTCGGGCCGGAACCGGCTCTCTCCATCTTAAGTCTGGCAGTCGTCTGGTCGATCGTGACCCCGGTTTTGTGCCGGATCAGTCACACCATAGACGCACGGGAAGGGACCTATGGTTGGTTCGTGAACAGAGGGATCAACTGAGCCAGCGTCCGATCTGGTAGCTACCTGAAGCGACGAGGGCACACAGCACAGTCCCCCACAGAATATCGACGATAACAACTTTGATCGGCCAATCCTTTAACGTCGCCAGGTTCGTCAGGTCGTAGGTGGCATAGGTAAAGAAACCGAACAGCGCGCCCCAGACCAGAGCCTTGACCCAATCCTGGCTGTCGAGCGCCGGTTTCACCGAGAAAATGATAATCCCGGCGATGTACATGAAATAGAAAAGGAACGCCGCCGGCCAATTCACCTCCGGGCTGAGCAGATGCGCCAGATTCCTTTGATAGAGGTTCTTCGCGACAACGCCCAGCCAGAGCAGGTCGATCGCAAAGAAAAGCGGGATAGTCAGCAGATAAAGCTTGATGTAGAACCAAACGGTCATATGCTCTCCTTCACTGGACCAAACCGGCTTTTACCCCAGTGATCATGGGTGAATTTTCTTATTCGAAATATTTTACCAGAATAACCGGCACGATCCTCTCGACTATCACCTCCACCCCGTCCCGGTTCGGATGGATACCGTCGCCCTGGTTCAGCGTCGGATCGGTTGCCACCCCGTCGAGGAAAAAGGGGTAAAGCGTAATCTTATATTCGGCGGCTAACTCGGGATAAATACTGTCGAATTTGGTATAGTAGATAGCACCGAGGTTGCGTGGCGCCTTCATCCCGGCAAGCAGAATATCGCAGCCCTGTACAAGGATTTTTTCGATGATCGCTGCCAGATTCGCCCTGGTCGTTTCCGGATCGACGCCGCGCAAAGCATCGTTGGCGCCGAGGGCGACGATCACCAGGTCCGGGTCGTCGGCGAGCACCCAGTCGATCCGGTTGAGCCCGCCGGCGGTGGTATCGCCCGAGACGCCCGAATTGATGACGGTCACGTTTTCACCTTCGGCGAGCAGCGCCGTTTCGAGCCGGGTCGGGAAGGCATCGCCCCGGGGCAGGCCGTAACCGGCGGTCAGGCTGTCGCCGAGCACTACGATAACATAGAGCTCGTCCCGCCCCTCTTCGCCACCTGAGGCGAGAATTTGGGCCGGTAGCAGCAGGATAAACAGACAGATGAGCAGCAAACGTAAGGACATTATCACCTCATGATCAAGATCGAAAACCTTCACTTAAGTTTAGTCGGCGGCGCCGGCGAGGTCAACATCCTGCGCGGTATTGACCTGCAGGTGGCGCGCGGCGAAACCCTCAGTATCGTCGGCTCTTCGGGGGCCGGCAAGACCACCCTGCTGATGGTCCTCTCCGGCCTGGAGCGGGCCAGCTCCGGCTCAGTCACCGTCGCCGGGGTCGATCTCGGCACCCTGAACGAAGACCAGCTGGCCCGCTTTCGCCGGCAGAATATCGGTATCGTCTTCCAGTCGTTCCACCTGGTGCCGACCATGACCGCGCTCGAGAACGTCGCTTTGCCGCTCGAGTTCTCCGGAGTCGACAATCCGCTGCAGCAGGCCGAGGAGGCGCTGGTCGCAACCGGCCTGAAAGAGCGGATGCAGCACTACCCGGGCGAGCTCTCCGGCGGCGAGCAGCAGCGGGTCGCCCTGGCACGGGCCTTCGTGGTCAAACCGGCGCTGATCCTCGCCGACGAGCCGA
>PKTZ01000012.1 GCA_002868925.1 Desulfuromonas sp.
GCGTCCCGGTTATACTTGATCAGGGAGCGGGTTGCATACTGGCGAACCAGCGCTTCCGGATCGCCGAGGGCGTTCAGCAACGGTTCGATACCGGCACGATCACCGATCTCGCCAAGCGCCCAGGCTGCAATATATCTTCTTTTCAATGACCTATCGGCCAAAACCTGAGAAATCGGTTCAATTGCCGAAACGACCTGCAGGGTACCGAGCGCGGCGATAACCCGTTCCCGCAGATAACGGTTGTCGGTTTTGATGTTATCGAGCAGCGGCTGGACCATCGGCTGACCGATTTCGAGGACCGTCGGATAGACCTTTGCCCCGACCTGATTCTCTTCCTGCCCGAGCAGATCGACCAGGTCGCGACAGGCGGCGGCATCACCGGCTTTCGCCTGAACGATCAGTCTGTCGACATCGATCGCCCCACCCTGGTGACAGGCTACAAGGAGGATCATGACTAAAACAGTTACGAGTCGACGCATTACCAGACCTTTGTCACCGTGATATTGATATCCTTCAGCACCTCACCCTCCGTGACCACGACCGCCGAAGGTTCAATCGTCCCCTGGTCATACCGGCCGTAGAGATCACCGAGCTTGGGCGGCCCACCGAATTTGTCGCGGGCAGCAAGGTAGTAGGTCCCCCCTTTCGGCAGGTAGATCAGGTAACGACCGTCCGGGGTTGTCTTTTCGGAGACGAACTTCGGCCGCTCCGACATCTGGACATGGTCGTAGACATGGACCCGGGTCCCTTCCAGCGGGTTACCGTCACTGTCGAAAATAATGCCAGAGATACCGGTCTTCGTCGCATCGGCCGCCTCGGACAGGCGACGCGTGTCGCCGACCTTGATCGGAGCAACGATAGTCAGGTCCTTAACATCGGCGCTGACCGTCAGGTTAATGAATTCGCTCCGGTTATCACCGGCGACGACTGGACCGCTCGATTCACCCCCCTGCCGTTTCCTGGCCACGACCACGTAGTCGCCGGCCGGCAGTGAAAAATCGAACTGACCGTCGGTGCCGGTCGCCTGCGAAACGGCGAAAGCCGGACCGTACAGGTCCATCCCCTTCTTGTAGATGTAGAGATATGTCCCCTCGAGCGGCATCACGACCTGGCCACTCAACTGTTTCAAGCCGTCATTATCCGACCCGGCAGTGTTGCCGGAATCGGTGCATGCAGCGAGAGAAAACAGTACCAGTGCACTGAGAGCAAAGAGAACAAAACGTTTCATTGACGGCTCCTGTCCATAACAGTTTCACGACTCAGCAGAACCAGCTTCTCTTCCGTCGAAGAGGCATAATGCTGATCGAGGGTATTATCCATGATTGAAAGGCCAAAAGAAACGCCGACCTCATCTCCGGGCAGAAAGGCGGTGTCGTGCCAATCAGCGGTTTTCAGTTTCCGTTTGAGAATGACGGTCCATGCACCGTTTTGATAGCGGCTGATCGACGAGATATCGGCGCGACCGCCGCTCGGTTTTTCGACGAGATAACCGGGCGCGACAGTCCCGGCGAGCAGCAGGTCCGACGAAACAGGTTCGGATTCATAATCGTACAGCGGTCTATCAGCGTCCGAGAAAGGCTCCTTCCCTTCGAGAACCGCGGCCGAATTGGGACGGAACAGTTCCCCCGGCAGATCACCCTTCATCCCCTTTTCATCGAGATACCGGTCGTCGACGAAACCGGATCGACCGGTTCGGCCGGCCTTCCAGTGCCAGAGGTCGACCAGCGCATCGGTGCGATCGAGACGCATCCGGTTGCGGGCATGGAAATTCGCTCCGGAAACACCGAAATCGTCGATATGGCAGGCGTAGGAGCAGCTGAAGCGGGGGAAACGACCTTCGGCATCCCACATCAGGCCGAAACCATCTTCAGAATCAGCGGAGGCTGTCCAACTCTCACCATCGTAAAGCCATTGCCGCATCTCATCATCCCGGGTTGGATCAACCCAGCTGAGCCGGACAAAGAGCTCGTCGTCGGTATAAAAAGCGCGCATGTCAACATCAAGCGGGTCGGGAAGCGCGGCACCATGGTGGCAGGACGGCGTCGAGGTGTGCACCGTATCCTCGTCGATATCACCCAACTTCGATGGAACATTGCGATAACCGCCCCGCACCGTAACCAGCCGTGGCAGGGCATCATCCCAGTCATGATCGGTCGGCATGTGATCAAGATGGATCGCATAGAGACGATCGACCGGCACCTCGCGGCATCCTGCCATCATCAACAGACCGAACAGGCCAACCAGGCCGATTAGCAGCAAGCCGCACCAGCTAACGATGCGTAGATATTTACTTTTCGGCGCGCAACAGTTCATCCTGAACTGATATCAGCAAGTAACGTACCAGCTTAAATTTCGCCTAACTAACATAAATTACGAGGCTTTAACGATATACACCGGCCCCAAGAGACAGTTTTTTGACATTGCTGCCTAATCGGAATCCGGTTTGCTGACATGTTGGTCGATTTACACCTAATGGGTATTAACAACAAATAAAAACGGAGACAGAATTAAATTCTGTCCCCGTAACATCCATTAAAGCTATCCCGACCCTAAACGAGATCGTATTTCTCCATCTTGTAGCGAAGGGTTGTGCGCTTGATGCCAAGGGCGGAAGCGGCCTTGGTCTGCGAGTTGTCGTGTCGCCTGAGGGTTTGCAGAATTAATTGCCGTTCCAGGTCCTCGAGCAGTTCGGTCAAGTTGCCATCTCGATCCGGGATATCGACGCAGATCTGGGCATCCCCCTGCAGGTTTTGCGGAAAATCATGTGGAGTAACACTCTCGCCACGCGCCAGCACCACCGCTCGCTCCATCACGTTCTGCAACTCCCGCACGTTACCCGGCCATTCGTAGGCGAGCAGGCAGCTCAGGGCCCGAGGTGAAATATCATCAATTTTCTTCCCGGTCTCCGCCGCGAACTTCTGCAGGAAATGCCGCGCCAGCGACTCGATATCCTCACGCCGTTTGCGCAGCGGCGGCATGTCGATATTGACCACGTTGAGGCGATAATAGAGATCGTCGCGGAAGTCACCCTCCTTGACCGCTTGCTCAAGGTCCTTGTTGGTGGCAGCAACAATCCGGACATCGCAGCTGATGGTGCGCGAGCCACCGACCCGTTCGAACTCCTGTTCCTGGATAACCCGCAGCAACTTGACCTGTGACGACGGAGTCATCTCACCGACTTCATCGATAAAGAGCGTCCCCTCGTGTGCCAACTCGAAACGCCCCTTCTTGGCGTTAATTGCGCCGGTAAAAGCTCCCTTTTCGTGTCCGAACAGCTCACTTTCAATCAAGTTCTCCGGCAGAGCCGCACAGTTAAGAACGATAAAAGGCTTCTCCTTGCGGTTCGAGTTATAATGGATCGACCGGGCGATCAACTCCTTACCGGTACCGCTCTCACCCGTAATCAGGACATTTGCGTTGGAGACAGCGACCGACGATGCCATATCGAAAACCCGCTGCATCTCTTCCGACTGCCCGACGATACCGGAAAAGCTGTAACGCCCCTCGAGTTCGTCATGCAGGTAGCGGTTCTCGGCGAGCAGCCGCTCCCGTTCGAAGGTCTTGGCAACGGTCAGCCGTATTTCGTCGTTTTCGAATGGCTTGGTGATATAATCGTAAGCCCCGGCCCGCAGCGCCTGCACGGCACTCTCCACCGTCCCGTAGGCGGTAATCACGATGATCGGCAGCCCCGGGTTGAAAGCCTTGAGCTCCTGTAGCAGCTGTAGACCGTCCATCCCCGGCATCTTGATGTCAGTGATCACCAGGTCGAATTGGTCCGCTTCGACCAGTCGCAGTGCTTCTTCGGCGCTCGGGGCGGAAACGGTATCATAACCGTTTTTCACCAGGATGCGCCCGAGCAGCTTGCGCATCCCCTCTTCGTCATCGACAATCAGTATCTTTTCACTGGCCATAGTTTGGTTATTTTCCGGTGTGGAGGATGCGGTCCTTGCCTGACCTCTTGGCTTCATAGAGCATATCGTCGACGATCTTGAACAGCTCCTGGTCGTTCTCGCCATCTTCCGGGTAGACAGCGACACCGCCGCTGATAGTTATCGGTTGACTGTTTAGATCGCTGAAAAAACGGGTCGATTCCTCCCGGATCGCGGTTGCAATCCGCTCGGCCGCATCGATGGTCGGAGTCAAGCCGGTCTCCGGCAGCATCACCACGAACTCCTCACCGCCATAACGGAATGAGACATCCGATTTTCGCAAGGTTCTCTTCAGCACATCACTGATAACGACCAGCGCCCGGTCACCGTTGGCATGGCCGAAACTGTCGTTGAACTGCTTGAAATCGTCGATGTCGAACATGATCAGGCCGAGGTCTTTCTCGTAACGGCGGGAACGGGCGATCTCCTCCTTGATCATCAGCTTGAACTGGCGGTGGTTGTAAAGGCCGGTCAAGCCGTCGGTAGTCGCCAAGACCTGGGCTTGTTCATGCAGACGGGCGTTATCGACACTCATCGAAGCGAACGAACCGAGAATATTGAGGATACGCAGCCGGCTTTCCTGAAATTTGCGCGTCTTGAAATCGTCCAGGTAAAGGATACCGACGATCTTGTTCTGGATCTTGAGCGGTACCGCGATCAGGCAACGGATGCCCTCCTCGATCGCCAGCGGATTATTGAAGAACTCGGCCGCCTCGGTATCTTCGACCACGAACAGATCGCCGCGATCGAGAATCTCATAGGTCAATCCGCCCTCCTTCACCAGCCACCGTTCCTTGCTGGTAAACGATTCACTGAGGCCGGCATGCGCGTGCAGCTCGAGCCTCGAGCTTTCCTCGTCGTAAAGGGCGATGCTCCCGGCCGGCATTTCCATGATCGCCATGGCACTGACCAGGATATTCTGCAGGACCTCGTCAAGATCGAGCGAAGAGACAACGACCTGGGCAACGGTCAGGACATCTTTGAGTTCCCGCAGCTCTTCGTAAATATCTGTATTTGCCTTGGATTCCGGCACAATCGCTCCCGCATTCAAAAAAATCATGTAATGTTTAACTTTACATGCTCAACTCTACCCTGTAAACGATTTTAAGTTCGAGCTAACTCCATCCTGATTTATGTTTTCAGCTCATTATCCAAACATGTTCAATCGTCCGGTCTCCTTTTTTTGTTTTGTTTCAACGTTAACCTGCTGAAAATATTAACGTAAAAAAAAACTATTTTACGACACTTGACACACACGATATGTTGTGGTTTAAATTTCATCTCAGCACAACATGAAGTGTCATTTTTATCATTCGACCAAAATACTTAAATCGCCAGACCAAATATGACCTTTTTCATCTCAAATAGAGGGGTATTGTAATGTCCAAAAGTGCCGCCACCAAAAAGAAGATCCAGACTGAATCGAGCCTGCCGCTCTCCGAAAACGCCCTGACCGTCCTCGAACGACGCTATCTGAAACGGGAAAAGAACGGCAAGGTCCTCGAAACCGCCGAGCAGATGTTTCAACGTGTCGCCGACACCATCGCGGCTGCCGAATCCAAGCTGGATACCGGAAATGACGTCAAGGCCCTCTCAGACGATTTTTATCGGATGATGACCGAGCTCGACTTCATGCCGAATTCTCCGACCCTCATGAACGCTGGACGGGAACTTGGTCAGCTTTCGGCCTGTTTCGTTTTACCGGTCGGTGATTCGATGGAAGAGATCTTCGAATCAATCAAGAACACGGCCCTGATCCACAAGAGCGGCGGCGGCACCGGATTCTCTTTCTCCCGTATCCGTCCGGCCAACGACGTTGTCCTTTCGACCAAGGGCGTCTCCTCCGGCCCCCTCTCCTTCATGAGTGTCTTCGATGCCGCCACCGAAACAATCAAGCAAGGCGGCACCCGACGCGGCGCCAACATGGGCATTCTCCGGGTTGATCACCCCGACATCATGGATTTCATCATGTGCAAACAGGACCAGACGGTCCTGACCAATTTCAATATCTCGGTTGGACTGACCGAGGCATTCATGGAAGCGGTCGAGAAGGATGACGAGTACGATATCGTCAACCCGCGTGATGGCAAGGTGCAGGGTCAGCTGCCGGCTCGCAAAGTCTTCAACCATGTTGTCGAAATGGCCTGGACCAACGGCGAGCCGGGAATCATCTTCCTCGATCGCCTCAACCGCGACAACCCGACCCCGAAGGTCGGCGAAATCGAATCGACCAACCCCTGTGGCGAGCAGCCGCTGCTGCCATACGAGTCGTGCAACCTTGGTTCGATCAACCTGGTTAACTTCGTCGACGGCAACAAGGTCGACTGGAATCGCCTGCGCGAAACCATCCGCCTCGCCACCCGCTTCCTTGACAACGTCATCGAGGTCAACAACTACCCGATCCCTGAGATCGACGAAATGACCCGCGCCAACCGCAAGATCGGCCTCGGTGTCATGGGCTGGGCCGACATGCTGATCCTGCTCGGCATCCCCTACAACTCCGAGCGGGCCTGCGAACTCGGCGCGAAGATCATGCAGTTTTTAACCGAGGAATCACGCCAGATGTCTATCGAGCTGGCCGAAGAGCGGGGCGCCTTCCCCAACTTCAAAGGCTCGACTTTCGATAAAAAAGGAGCGAAACCGGTGCGCAACGCCACCTGCTCCACCATCGCTCCGACCGGGACGATCTCGATTATCTCCAACACCTCGAGCGGAGTCGAACCGCTGTTCGCCGTCTCCTATGTCCGCCAGGTCATGGATAACGATATCCTGGTCGAAGTCCACCCCCTGTTCGAAAAAATCGCCAAGGAGATGGGCTTCTACTCGGACGAGCTGATGAAGGAGATAGCCGAGCACGGCACCATCCAGGACATGGACGCGATACCGGAAGAGGTTCGCTCGGTCTTTTTGACCTCACACGACATCACCCCGGAAGATCATGTCCGGATGCAGGCCGCCTTCCAGAAATATACCGACAATGCCGTCTCCAAAACCGTCAACTTCTGCAACGACGCCACCCGGGACGACGTCGAAACCGTCTACCGTCTCGCCTACCAACTCGGCTGCAAGGGTGTGACCATCTACCGCGACGGTTCACGCGACATGCAGGTTCTCTCGGTCAAGAAAGAGGAGAAGAGTGAAAAGGTCGTACCGATGGAGAGCGGCAAGAGCGGTCGCAAGCGGGAGCGGCCACGCGCCCTGAAGGGATCGACCTACCAGATGGAGACCGGCTGCGGCCCGCTCTACGTCACCATCAACGAGGACTCCCACGGCGCCTTCGAACTCTTCACTACCATGGGCAAAGCGGGCGGCTGTGCCGCCTCGCAATGCGAAGCGATCGGACGTCTGGTCTCTCTCGCCTGGCGCTCCGGCGTGCAGGCACGGCAGGCGGTCAAGCAGTTGATCGGCATCACCTGCCACAAGCCGGCCGGGTTCGGTGAAAACCGGATCACCTCCTGCTCCGACGCCGTCGCCCAAGCGATCCAGCAGCATATGGCGGCCCAGGGCGAGGATGTCAACGTACACATCCAGAATGGCGGCGCCTGCCCCGACTGCGGCGGCCCGGTCGAACACGAAGGCGGCTGCTGCGTCTGCCACGCCTGCGGTTATTCCGAATGCGCCTGATTCAAGATTGTTGACAGAGCAAAGGGGACATGCTGAAATCGGCTGTCCCCTTTTTTATGAAATTGGGTCAAATTCAAGGATAGCCACCAAGACACGGAGAACACCAAGAAAGGCAGATTCTAAAAAGAATTTTCACGCAAAGACGCAAAGGCGCTAAGAAAAGAAAAAAGTTTAAGGGGAAAACCAATAACTAAAATACAGCTTAAAAAAAGGTCTTTGCTTTTTTAGGCTGACGGTTTCCTTAGTGGCTTTGCGTCTTTGCGTGAGATAAGAATCTTGATTTCCTTGGTGCCCTTGGTGCCTTGGTGGCAATAAGCCTTTGCTTTAACTTTCTCCATATCTGACAGTCTTTAAAAGGATATTTACGATGACGATTCTACTGCCGATAGTTGTTCTGGTACCGATCCTGTTCTGCCTGCCGGTCTGGCTCACCGCCCGCAAACGATATAACGCCACCCCCTGGGCTCTTAACTACGCCGTCCCCGGAATGGTACTCTGGGTGATACTCGCGATTCTCGGAGTCGGTTCGCAAAGCAAGGGGAACATCATAGAACTGCTCTATCTCTCCTTCGGTGCGGTCCCGATCTACTATCTCAAGGTTCTGTTTGTCGACAAAGTCCGGCCCGACACCAAAATGAATACGATCATCGCCTCGATCATTATCTGCATTGCCGCGATCATTCTCCGCCTGGTGATGCCGGTGCTGCCCGAGTAAATAGACACAGCCCCACTGCCCTATTTTCCACTTCTCTTGACCTCTTTTTCCTGACGAGGGTAACTGTTAACGGTCACTCTTTGTCAACCGGCCCGCTCCAAGCATAGCCTGAATTTTCGTTTCAAAATGATAGACTTAGCCATATACGGAGTAATTATTCCAGGCTGGGCTTATGAAGCGGACCATTCTCGTGACCACTCTGATAGCACTCTTCATTCCGGCTTCCGTAGCAGCCGAGAAAAACGGCTACGCGCTCAATATCTACGGGGCCGAACTGACCGCCAACCATTGGGAAGAGTTCTTCGATCCGTCCGATTCTCTCGATTTCCAGGGATCCTACCTCGCAGCAATCGCCTTAGCTCAAACCGTCGGACATTACCGGGAGTCCGTTGACTTCGAAGTCGAAGGACAGGTCGTCAAACACTTTGAAATTCAGGACCACTGGGAGTTCAACCTCCTCGGGCTTGCCCGCTGGGAGCCGTTTCCGTGGGACAAATATATTGAAACCAGTATCGCCTTCGGCATCGGCCCATCCTGGGCCAGTGAGAAACCGCCGATCGAAGTAAAAAGCGAGGGGGATTCGGAACAACTCCTGGTTTACTGGTTACTGGAACTGGCCTTTTCTTCCCCGACAAAATCAGAATGGGCCTTCATCACCCGTATCCATCATCGATCGGAAGCCTATGGGCTGGTAGCAGAACGGGGCGGCTCCAATGCCCTGGCGTTCGGTCTCAAGTACCGTTTTTAACGGTGAAACTCATGCAAATAAAATGGATAATCATAACGATCTTCTTTTTGCTGTCACGACCGATCACAGCCACGGCCAGCCCGGAGGTGGACGATAACGGGGATATCTTCGACACCTTCACCCTTTACTGGGAGAATGACATTTTCTCGGGAACCGATCGCGATTACACCAACGGGCTCAAGATGACCTGGAGCACGCCGTTTCTCGAAGACCCGAAGGATTCGAAGCTGCCGGGCTGGACGTATTCAATCTTGCGCCACATCCCCTTCGGCTACGACGAAAAATCCGAGCGTTCCCTGTCGATCACCCTCGGTCAGAATATTTACACGCCGCAAGATACAGAAAGCTACGACCTTGTCGTCGATGACCGACCATATGCCGGGCACATGTACCTCGGGGCCGCTATCCATACCCGCACCGACAACCATAAACACACCTGGGAACTGAATCTCGGGATCGTTGGCCCGGATTCCCACGCTGACGATCTTCAGGAGTGGCTGCACGAGCAGACTGGTTCCGACCCGGCGAACGGCTGGGACAACCAGCTCAAAAACGAAGCGACGCTCGATGTTTTCTTCGAGACCAAGCGGCGCCTTCTCCGGAAACGGGTCACAACAGGCACGGGTTTCGACCTGATCACCCATCTCGGCGGCCGGGTCGGCAACGTAGCAATCTACGCTAACACCGGCCTGGAAATGCGCTACGGCTGGCACCTGCCGGACAACTTTGGCATCTGCACGATCCGCGGGGGTTGCGAAATTCAACCCGCTTTCAATGGAAACGGACATCGGAGGAAAAACAGCCTGTATTTCTTTACATCCGCAGAAGGGAGAGCGGTGGCCCATGATATCTTCCTTGATGGTAATACCTTCAGAGACAGCCATCACGTCGACAAGGAACCGTTGGTCGGTGACCTGATCGTCGGTTTCATCTTTAACATTGGCCGAATCACCTCTTCTTATTCCTACATTTTCCGTACCCGCCAATTCAAGGATCACGGGACCAGTCCGGAATACGGCGCCATCAGTATATCTTTCTCCTTCTAAAACATCACTGCGAAGGTTGCCACCAAGCCCCAGGAAAACAAAGAAAGGCTGAGTCCTAAAGAACTGAAAACAGTTTTAACGCAGAGACGCGAAGACGCAATGAAGATCAATATCCTTAAAGGACGAAAATGCTCATTTGGGTTAAACCAGAATACATTTTGTTTCTATTACTTTTTTGATTTTTCCAAAAAATTGTTTTTGCTCTTCTTCGCGACTTTGCGGCTTTACGTGAAAAAATAGATTTGATTTCATTGGTGCTCTCCGCGTTTGGTGGCAAAATGGTTTTCAGAAAAACCTTAAACTGGCTACTACTTGCGATGGAGTTCCTCCTGTCCTCTTGACAAAACGGCCGCCGATGATTAGTTTCGCTTGCGTAGAACAACTGACAAAATTCCAGATGAGGTTAAAACTATTATGGCCAAGAAGAAGCAGACCGCCGAAACCGGCACCATCTCTATCCACACCGAGAACATTTTCCCGATCATCAAGAAGTGGCTCTACAGCGACAAGGAGATCTTCCTGCGCGAACTGGTCAGCAACGGTGTCGATGCGATTCACAAGCTACAGCACATCAACCTGGTCGAAGGGCTGCAGCTTGCCGATAACTACGCGGTCGACATCCGAATCGACAAAGAGGCGGGGACGCTTACCGTTTCCGATAACGGCATCGGCATGACCTCTGACGAGGTCAAAAAATATATCAACCAGATCGCCTTCTCCTCGGCCGAGGATTTCCTCGAAAAATACAAGAAGGATGACAGCCAGCAACAGATCATCGGTCACTTCGGCCTCGGCTTCTACAGCGCTTTCATGGTTGCCGACACAGTAGAGATCAAGAGTCTGTCGTACCAGAAGGGTGCGACCGGAGCGCACTGGAACTGTTCCGGCAGCACCGAATACAACCTCGAAACGGTCGAGAAGAAGGATCGCGGCACCGAGATCGTCCTCCACCTGGCCGATGACGAGAAGGAATTCCTCGAACCGGCCCGCCTGCGCGAAGTCCTGGTCCGTTACTGCAACTTCCTGCCGGTCGAAATCAGGCTCGAGGGGGATGTCGTCAACGACCGCAACCCGCTTTGGACCCGTTCTCCGAGCGAAGTCAGCGACGACGAATACAAGGAGTTCTACAAGAAGCTCTATCCGATGTCCGACGATCCGCTGTTCTGGATCCATCTCAACATCGATTACCCGTTCAATCTCAAAGGGATCGTCTATTTCCCCAAGCTGACCACCGAGTTCGATATCAGCAAGAGCCACATCAAACTCTTCTGCAACCAGGTCTTCGTCTCCGACAATTGCCCCGAGCTGATCCCTGAGTTTTTGACGCCGTTACAGGGTTGTCTCGACGCTCCTGACCTGCCACTGAACGTCTCCCGCTCCTACCTGCAGAACGAACCGCAGGTCCGGAAGATCAACGAGGTCCTCTCCGGCCGCGTCGCCGGCAAAGTGGTCGATCTCGCCAAGTCCGATCGTGAATCATTCACCCCGATCTGGGACGACATCCATACCTTCGTCAAATACGGCTGCATGCGGGACGACAAGTTCTACGAAAAGGTCAAGGACCAGATCCTGTTCCGCACCACCGACGAATCGGGGCACACGACCCTTGAAGACTACCTCGAAAGAGGTAAGGATAAACACGAGAACACGGTCTATTACGCCAGTGACGAGGCAGCGCAGGCGACCTATCTCAAGCTGTTCAAGAACGAAGGGAACGAGGTCGTCATCCTCGACCAGATAATCGACAGTCACTTCATCTCCTTTCTGGAGATGAAGAACAGCGATCTAACCTTCCAGCGGGTCGATGCCGACCTCTCACAAAACATGGTCGACGAGGATAAATCGAGCAAGATCGTCGAAGGAAAAGACGAAAAATCGCGTGGAGATCGGGTTCGTGAACTGTTCGAACAAAGCCTCAACCAGGATAAGCTGAAGATCCGGGTCGAGGCGTTGAAAGACAGTTCGGTACCGGGAATGATCCTGCTCTCCGAGCAGGCCCGCCGTTTCCAGGAGATGGCGCGGAGCATGGGCCAGACCGGGCTCGACCTGCCGGACGAACAGACCATGGTTGTCAATCTCTCCAACCCGGTCATCAAGAACCTGGTCACCCTCGCCGAAGAAGGTCGCAACGTTGATGCCGGGGTTATCGCCGAGCAAGTCTACGATCTCGCCATGCTGGCGCATCGCGGCTTCGATCGGGACCAAATGGAAGCCTTCCTCGAACGGAGCAACAAGATCCTCGAGATGGTCGGCAAGGAATAATAAGATACAGATGGAAGCAGAGGCAAAAAGTCATCCTTTCGACCGGCTTTCTCCCGACTTCATCATGGATGCGGTCGAAAGCCTCGGCTACCGCTGCGATTGCCGCACCCTCGCCCTGAACAGTTACGAAAACCGCGTCTACCAGGTCGGGATCGAAGAGAGCGATCCGTTTATCGTCAAGTTTTACCGGCCGGAGCGTTGGAGCGCC
>PKTZ01000035.1 GCA_002868925.1 Desulfuromonas sp.
AAACGAAACGGACCTTCTGCCGCAGATGCCGGGGGATATCCTCGAGGTCTTTCCGGTTCTGCTCCGGGATGACAATGGTTTTGATCCCCGCCTGCACCGCCGCCAGCACCTTCTCCTTGAGACCGCCGATCGGCAGTACCTTGCCGCGCAGGGTGATCTCGCCGGTCATCGCCACATCCTTGTCGATCGGGCGACCGGTCAGGGCCGAAACCATGGCGGTGGCGATGGTGATGCCGGCACTCGGCCCGTCCTTCGGGATGGCCCCGGCCGGAACATGCACATGCAGGTCGAGTTTCTCGAAAAAGTCGGACGGGATCGCGAGCTCTTCTGCATGGGCGCGGGCGTAGGAGAGGGCGGCCTGGGCGCTCTCCTTCATGATCTCGCCGAGATGACCGGTCAGGGTCAGGTTGCCCTTCCCTTTCATCTTGTGGGTCTCGACCGAGAGGACCTCTCCACCCACTTCGGTCCAGGCGAGCCCGTTTGCCAGCCCGACCTCGTCCTTCGACCTCTCCTCCTCCGGCAGATATTGCACCGGACCGAGGAAACGTCCGACCGCGGTGACGGTGACGGTGACCGGGCGCAAGTCCCCCTCGGCAAAACGCCGCGCGACCTTGCGACAGATGGTGCCGATATTCCGCTCGAGGTTGCGCAGACCCGCCTCCATGGTGTAGCCGGTGATGATCTTGCGCAGGGCGTTTTCCGAGAAGCGGATATCTTTCTTTTTCAACCCGTTCTCCTCGATCTGGCGGGGGACCAGGTACTGCCTGGCGATCGCCAGCTTCTCCTCGGTGGCGTAGCCGGCGAGGCGGATGATTTCGAGGCGGTCACGCAGGGCCGGCGGGATGGTGTCGAGGATGTTGGCGGTGACGATGAAGAGAATCTTCGACAGGTCGAACGGCTGGTTGATGTAGTGATCGGAGAAGGCGTGGTTCTGCTCGGGATCGAGCAACTCCAAAAGCGCCGCCGACGGGTCACCGCGAAAATCGCTGCCGACCTTGTCGAGTTCGTCGAGCATGAAAACCGGGTTATTGCTGCCGGCCTGGTTGATTCCCTGGATAATCCGGCCCGGCAAGGCGCCGACGTAGGTGCGGCGATGGCCGCGTATCTCCGCCTCGTCGCGGATCCCGCCGAGCGAGACCCGGACGAACTTCCGACCGAGTGCCCGGGCGATCGATTTACCGAGACTGGTCTTGCCGACCCCCGGTGGACCGACGAAACAGAGGACCGGTCCCTTGATGTTCTTCTTCAGTTTCCGGACCGCAAGGAATTCGAGAATCCGCTCCTTGACCTTCTCCAGGTTGAAATGGTCCTCGTCGAGAACCTTTTTCGCTTTTTTCAGGTCGAGGTTGTCGCGGGTGGTTACGCTCCAGGGAAGATCGAGCAGCCAGTCGAGATAGGTCCGGACCGTCCCGTACTCCGCCGCCTCCGGATGCATCGACTCGAGCCGGCCGATCTGCTTTTCGACCTCCTTTTCGACCTCCTCCGGCAGCTTGACCTTGGCCAAGCTCTCCCGCAATTCGGCGACATCCTCGCTGCGCGGATCACTCTCCCCCAGTTCGGCCTGGATCGCCCGCAGCTGCTCACGCAGAAAATATTCCCGCTGCGAACGCCCCATCTCCTCCTTGGCCTGGCTTTCGATCCGGTTCTGTACCGACGCAAGCTCCAGCTCCAGGGCAAGCAGGTCCTTCAGCCGCCCCAACCGTTTAACCGGATCGTCGAGTTCGAGAAGCTCCTGCGCCTCTTCGACCTTGAGGCCGATGTTGCTCGCCACCAGGTCGGCCAGTCCGCCCGGTTGTTCGATGTTGTCGAGCACCGTCATCACTTCGGGCGGCAGATTCTTGCCGTAACTCGTAATCTGGGTGACCTGTTCACGAACCGCCCGCACCAGGGCCTGGGTTTCGAGCAGCGGCGCATCAGCTTGCTGGTCCTCGATCTCTTCGACATCAACGGAAAAATAAGGGGTCTCGTTGGCGAAGTTCTTGATCCGCGCCTTGGTCGTCCCCTGCACCAGGACCTTGATCCTCCCGTCTGGAAGTTTCAGCATCCGCATGATCATGGCAATGGTGCCGATTTCGTAGATATCTTCTCTTCCCGGGTTCTCGACCTCGACGTTCTTCTGGGCCGCCAGGAATATCTGCCGATCGGCGGAGAGGGCAGCTTCGACGGCAGCCATCGATTTCTCCCGCCCGACAAAAAGGGGCAGGATCATGTAAGGGAAAACGACAATATCGCGCACCGGCAACAGCGGCAGAACTTCCGGGGATGAGTTGGCCAATTGAGACTCCTTGTCGAAAAAGGCTATCGGACTGTTTTAGCGCCCTGTCCGGGGACTGTCAAGGCTGCTTTGTGTCGTCTGCAGCCCTGAACCGTGGCAGCTCGAAACTGAATCTGCGGGTTTCGGTCGTATCGCCCGCTGTATCGAAGCTGCGCTCGAGGAAGGTGGCGCTCCCTTGCCGATCGACCAGGAAGAGGGTCGAGGCGCGGGTTCCATAATCGGGGCTCTGGATAAAGCGGGACGAGAGCAGCCGCTCCCATTCGAGGCCGACCCCGGTGTCGGGCAAGAGCTTATCGGTAGCCTGCCGCCGGTCGGCGAGCAGTTCGAACAGCGGTTCGACCGCAGTCGAACCCGAGTCGAGCCACGCCTTGAAATCACTCTTGGCCCCCTCCACCTTCGGCCAGCCGGTATCGAGCCAGTGGTTGCTCAGACCGTAGACCCCCGGCTCGAGGTAACGGCAATCGCCGCCGGTATTTGAAAAGTAGAGGGTCCGGCAACCATCACCGGCGAGGAAATTGAGTCCGGCATAATGGCCGTCATCCTGCTCCAACATCTGCCGGACGTCATCGATACTTTCACCATCGCTCAAAAAACGGCTGACCAGCGCCCCGCGCGACAGCCGGCTGTAACGGCGATGATGAAAATCGCGGTAGTTGGTCACCGCCGCCCAGCGGCCCCGGCGCGAAACCCCGAACCAGGTACCGCCCCGCTCGAGGTCGAGGCCGGCCAGAAGGTCGGGGTCCTCCTCCCAGAAACCGGCGGGTCGGGTTGGACGGTTATAGAACTCGTCGCGGTTTTCGGCGACGACAAGGCTGAACTCCGGGTGACTATCTACGGCGAGAACAAGAAGACACATGCGGTAGACCTCCTTGTTCCAGTTTTACAGAAAAGCGCTTGTTTGCATAGTGGACAATATAGAAACGGACTCGTATCTGAATTAAATGTTGACCACGAAGGCACGAAGAGCACGAAGAAAGGCTGATTCATAAAAGCTGTTCTCACGCAAAGACGCAAAGCCGCTAAAAAGAACAAAAAAGACTGTTTAAGGTAAAAGTCAAAACTATAAAAGAGACGTAAAGAGATTTTGGGTTTAACCCCAAAAAGCTTTTTGCCTTTTAGATTGTCGGTTTTCTTGGCGGCTTTGCGGCTTTGCGTGAGAATAGACTTTGGTTTTCTTCGTGTCCTTCGCGAGCTTCGTGGTAATACTCCTTGGTATAACCCCGGAATGAAAAAAGGCGACCGTTTCCGGCCGCCTTTGATTCATTTTAACGGATTAAAAAATCAGACCTGCGGTCCGGCCTGGGTAAAGTCGAAGTCGTCGTTATCCGAAGTGTACTTCTTGAAGTTCTCGATAAACATGCCAGCCAGCTTGTTGGCGGTGTTGTCAAAAGCTTCTTTATCGGTCCAGGCATTACGAGGATTCAACAGGGCGCTATCAACACCCGGCAGTTCCTTCGGCAGGTTCAGCTTGAACCAGCGGGTCTGCTCGAATTCCGCCTTTTCGATACTGCCGTCGAGAATGGCATTGACACAGGCGCGGGTCGCCTTGATGCTCATCCGCTCGCCGACGCCATAGCCGCCACCGGCCCAGCCGGTGTTGACCAGATAGGCATTGACACCGTGTGTCTCCATCTTCTCGCCGAGCAGCTTGGCATAGGCGGTCGGGTGCAGCGGCAGAAATGCCTCGCCGAAGCAGGAGGAGAAGGTCGCCTGCGGCTCGGTAACACCCCGCTCGGTTCCGGCAACCTTGGCAGTGTATCCGGAGAGGAAGTAGTACATCGCCTGTTCCTTGGTCAACTTGGAGACCGGAGGCAACACGCCGAAGGCGTCACAGGTCAGGAAGATAATGTTCTTCGGGTGACCGGCCTTGAGGGACGGTTCGTGGTTGTCGATATGTTCGATCGGGTAGGAGACCCGGGTGTTCTCGGTCTTGCTGTCGTCATCGAAGTCGATGACGCCCTGGTCGCTGGCGACAACGTTTTCGAGCAGGGCATCACGACGGATAGCGCCGTAGATCTCCGGCTCGTTCTCGGCCGAAAGGTTGATGCACTTGGCGTAGCAGCCGCCCTCGAAGTTGAAGATGCCGTCTTCGTCCCAGCCGTGCTCATCGTCACCGATCAGCTTGCGGGCTGCGTCGGTCGAGAGGGTAGTCTTTCCGGTGCCGGAGAGACCGAAGAAGAGGGCGACGTCCCCGGCCTTGCCGACGTTGGCCGAGCAGTGCATCGACAGGATGCCGTTGATCGGCAGCCAGTAGTTCATCATGGTGAAGATGCCCTTCTTCATCTCACCGCCGTACCAGGTGCCACCGATAATGGCGACGTTCTTCTCGATATTGAAGATGACGAAAACTTCCGAATTAAGCCCGTGCTTTTCCCAGTTCTTGTTGGTGTAACCGGCGGCGTTATAAACTGTGAAGCTGGGGGAGAAATTCGACAGTTCCTCTTCGGAGGGGCGGATAAACATGTTCTTCACGAAGTGGGACTGCCAGGCGTATTCGGTAATGAAGCGGGCCTGCTTGCGGGTTTTCTCGTTCGAACCGCAGAAACCGTCGGTCACGTAGAGATCCTTGCCCGAAAGATAGTCGATGACTTCCTCATACAGCTCGTCGAAAATCTCCGGCGCCACCGGCTGGTTGATGCTGCCCCAGGCAAGCTGGTCCTTGGAGGGTGCCTGCTTGACAAAATACTTGTCCTTCGGAGAACGACCGGTGAACTTGCCGGTGTCGACCATCATCGTGCCGTTTTCCGAAACCTGGCCCTCGCTGTTTGCCGACTCCAGGTCGAACAGTTTGCCGTAATCGAGGTTGCGATAAACCTTACCCACGCTTTTCAATCCGAGTGTTGCCGCATCCAAAGCTGTCTCCGTCTTCTCTGCCGTTGCTTGTTGCATTTCTCCGCCCTTTGAAATGTATTTAGGTTGAACAAAAAAGATTTGCCGGAGTACTCCCCGGCAAATCACTTGGTTAATCCCAGAACAAATTTCGGCAGTCAAACGGGTGTGTCCTCTTCCCGAATGCTGCCGGCGCCGGATTATAAGTCAGTTTTTTTAACGAAATCAAGAGGGAAAACCTCTCTTGTTTTTGATTTACAGGCTTTTATCAGGCGGGTACCTTAACAAATTTAGTCAAAATAAAAAAGGAAAAGTTAGCTTAAAATTTATTTTTTGTTAGCTTTCGATCTTTTTTTGACCGTATTTGCCAAAAGTTTCATTCCAGCAAAAACAGGTTGCGGCCGGAGAGTTCGCCTTACCACTTTATTGCCCGCCCTGATCGGCCCGTTTCTGCAGATAACGGGTCAGCTGCCAGATCTCCCGGTCGCTGAAGTGGACACCCCAGGCCGGCATTACCGAGCCGCGGGAGCGGAACGGCTCCACCGTCTTCCCTTCGGAGATGCGCCAGAAGAGATAGGCCGGGTCGATATCGCGATACTTTTGTTCGGAAAAATCGGGTGCCGGCGGCTGGAAAAAATCTGCCCGTTCACTCCGTCCTTCAGACGGGTGGCCGTGACAGGAGGCGCACTTATGTAAAAACAGTTCGGTGGCACGCTCCAACCCGGCAGTGTCGTCGTGCAGATCGGCCGGCATCTGCCGCTTCGGATAATTGACACTCTGTTGCTCACATCCGGTTAAAACCATAATAATAAATAACAGCAGACAGGGTATCGTTCTCTTCATCCAGCGCCTCCGGGGGAAACTTTACACCACTCCCGTTTCCCGTTTTATCCCTGGCGATTACAACCGGCAAAATTGCCGAAATATTTAAACAGTATAACCGATTGCCTTTGGAGGATCAGGATACAAAAAACTCCTCCCAAACAGAAACGGGTCACCTCGCTGGTGACCCCGCTCCCTTTTTCCTGATTTGCCTCCTGATTTCAGGCCGCCTTGTCGAGCATCACGCCCCAGCGCTTCAGCTCCTTAACGACCGAATCAACCAGTTCGTCCAACGCCGCCGCAACCGGCGGGCTAAGCTCCATCTTCATTTCGATCGATGCCGGCTGCACACCCCAAAAGACCAATTCGCGCGGAGCGTAGCCCTGCAGGTCGGCAACCGCCAGCAGATCCTGCAAACCCATCTGGTGTACCGAGAGCTTGCTGGCAAAGGCGCGCGGGACCTCGTCCCCCTCGAGCCGGAAGACCTTTCCCGGCTCTGCCTGCATTTCAAGGGCATCGATAATCAACGCCCGGTCCGCCTCCTCGATAAACGGCAGCAGGTCGAGTCCGAGAGTGCCGCCGTCGACCACCTTGACCCCGTCCGGGAAACGATAGTCGCGCTGCAGCCGCTCGACGGCGCACACACCGAGGGCGTCGTCACTCATCAGGGCGTTACCGAGCCCGAGGACCAGGATGTTCACTGCAGCTCCTTCGGGTCGATAAACTTGTAACCGCCGAAGATGCTGGCCAGGGTCCCGTTCTTCTCCTTCACCTCCATCAGCCAGGCGCTGTAGACATGGTGGATGGAGAAGCCGATCAGCAACCACATCACAACATGATGGGTCAGACGCAGGCCCTGATTGCCGAAGATCGGCAGCAGCCAGCCGAGGGATGAATCCCAGCCGCCGCCCGGCGCGTACTGACCGTAAAGGGCGAACCCGGTCACGATCTGTACGACGTAAAGGCCGATCACGCCGACGTAGGCCATGGCGGCCAGGGCATTATGCCCGACCACGCCCGGCGGCTTCGCCTTAACGAAGGTGTAAAAGAGGAAAGTCCCGACAATGTACTGCCGGCCCTTGCTCGTCGCCCACGGGAAAAAGACCCGCCAGCTGGCGAACTCATTGCCGAGAAAGGCCCAGATCAGCCGTGACAGCACCGAGAGCATAAAGATGTAGGCGAACAGGAAATGGATAAAACGCATCCAGCCCATGACGTACTGCGAGGTCGCGGGGACGGAGACGAAGGGATCGCCTATATAGTAGCCGGTCACCGACAACACCACGATCGAGATGGCGTTGAACCAGTGGGTCAGGCGGACCGGCCATTCCCAGACATAACGAAGTTCATGCATTGGCACAGCCTCCTTTGTTTAGAGGGCCTTGACCCGGATAATTTCCGAACCGTTGCCATCCATGACGTGCACGGCGCAGGCCAGGCAGGGGTCGAAGGAGTGGATGGTCCGCAGGATCTCGACCGGCTTGTTCGGGTCGGCGATCGGGGTCCCGATCAGGGCCGACTCGTAAGGTCCTTTCTGCCCCATCGCATCACGCGGACCGGCGTTCCAGGTCGAGGGGACAACCGCCTGGTAGTTGGCGATCTTCTGATCCTCGATCCTGATCCAGTGGCCAAGAGCACCGCGCGGCGCTTCGTGGGTGCCGTAGCCCTGGGCCTCCTTCGGCCAGGTTGACGGATCCCACTTCTCCTTGTTGTGAACCTCGTAGATACCACGCCCCATGTTGTCGGCGAGCTGCTGCAGCCAGGTTTCGTTGCGTTGCGCCAGAACCAGGCAATCGACGGCGCGGGCCGCGGTCCGGCCGAGGGTCGAGAAGAGGGCCGAGGCCGGGGCGTTGAGGGTCTTGAGGACAAAATCGACCGCCGCCTTGACCTCCTTGTTTCCGCCAACGTAGGCGACCAGGATGCGGGCCAGTGGACCGACCTCCATCGGCTGATCCATGTAGCGCGGCGACTTGACCCAGGAGTACTTCTGATTGGTATCGAGCCACTCATACGGCGGCTTCGGACCGGTATAGTTGTGTTTGGTCTCACCCTTGTAGGGGTGCAGGCCCTTGTCGTCCCCTTGGGCGTAGTTGTACCAGGAGTTGGTCACGTACTCGGTGATTTTCGCCTCGTCCATCTCCATCAGGTTGGCCAGGTCCTTGCCCATGATGACACCGCGTGGGAAGTAGTAGCTGCCGACATCGTTGCCACCGCTCTCCGGGAAATCGCCGTAGGAGAGGAAGTTGCCGACGCCGCCGCCGATTCCGGCCCAGTCGAGATAGAACGGCGCCACCGCCAGCACGTCGGGGATATAGACCTTCTCGACGAACTCACGCGCCTGCTTGAACAGCTTCATCAGGTAGGCGATCTTGTCGGCGTTGATCGCGTTCTGGCTGTCAGGGTGGATCGGAGTCGACATGCCACCGACCAGGAAGGTCTGCGGATGCGGGTTCTTGGAGCCGAGTACGGCGTGGATCTTGATGACTTCCTTCTGCCACTCCAGCGCCTCAAGGTAATGAGCAACCGCCATCAGGTTCGCCTCGGGCGGCAGCTTGTAGGCTTTGTGTCCCCAGTAAGCATTCTGGAACGGTCCGAGGCCACTCGACGATGTCGCAAATTTTGCCACGCGGGCCTTAACCGCCTCAAAGTGCTTGACACTGGAGTTCGGCCAGTCAGAAATAGACTGGGCGAGTTGAGCGGTCTTTTTCGGATCAGCCTGCAAGGCACTGGTAATATCGACCCAGTCGAGCGCATGCAGGTGATAGAAGTGGATAACATGATCCTGCACGTTCTGAATGCCCATGATCAGGTTCCGCAGCAAACGGGCATTGTCGGGAATCTCTATCTTAAGGGCATCCTCGACCGCCCGGATACTGGCCATCGAATGAACGGTCGTACAGACGCCGCAGAACCGTTGGGTAAAATGGTGGGCATCACGCGGATCGCGCCCTTTCAGAATGGTCTCGACACCGCGGAACGCGGTCGAAGAACTCCAGGCGTCGACGATCTTGCCCCCCTCAAGCTTCGCCTCGATACGTAAATGACCCTCGATACGGGTAATCGGATCGACAGCAATTCTCTTAGCCATGTTTCAATCCTCCTTTATTCCTGATCCGCATCGGAATCGTTTTTGCCGAAATAAGAACGGCCAATATTAACAACTCCGTGGGCACCAAATGCAACGGCGGTCGCGGCCGCCAATCCAAGACCGATCTGATCGGCCGTATCTTCAACACCGAAACCCGGAACATTCGGCAGGCGCCGGTAGAACGGGCTCATCGTATCCCAGAAGCCCGGCTCGGAGCAGCCGATACAACCGTGACCAGCCATGACCGGCCAGCTGACCCCCTCGTTGTAACGGCAGGTCGGGCAGTTATGGAAAGTCTCCGGTCCCTTGCAGCCGAGCTTGTAGAGACACCAGCCCTGGCTGTGACCGGCATCGCCGAAGGCTTCGGCGTACTGGCCGGCGTCGAAATGGGACCGCCGCTCACAGTTATCGTGAATCCGCTTGCCGTAGGCAAACTTGGGTCGGCCGAGGCGATCGACCGCCGGCAGCTTGCCGAAGGTCAGGAAATGGACGATGGTCGCGGTCAGGTTGGTGGCGTTGACCGGACAGCCGGGGAGATTAACGATCGGAGCGCCCGGCACCAGATCCATCACCGAAACGGCGTCGGTCGGGTTCGGAGCAGCGGCCGGCAGGCCACCGAAAGCGGCACAGGTTCCGACGCAGATCGTTGCCGCTGCATTCTTGACCAACTCCTTGCAATCGTCAACCGCGCTCTTGCCACCAATCGTGCAGTAACCGCCACCGGCGCCGCGCGGAATCGAGCCTTCGACGATCAGCACATACTTGCCGGCATACTTCTTCATGGCGTTGTGCTTCGCCTCCTCGGCGAGGTGACCGGAAGCCGCCATGACAACATCGGAATACTCGAGAGAAATAGTTTCGAGGATGATATCGCCGGCGGTCGGCTGGTTGGCGCGTAAAAACGCCTCCGAATCCCCGGAGCAGCTCTGGTACTCTACCCAGATCACCGGCGGACGCTTGTCTTCAAGGGCCTGGGCCACCTTCGGTACGAAGCTGAGCGGCAACGCCAGGGCCGCGGTTGTCGCCGTGCAGAACTTGATAAAGTCGCGACGACTGACTCCCTTTGCCTCCCACTTCTGCAGGATCTCCTCGGGAATCGAGACCTGTGTGGATTTCTGGTCGACGTTCATCGATGCATCTCCTTTCACCAATAGGAATTCACATAAAAATTTCAATAATGATGCTTTGGAAACTAAAGAAACAACGACAAGCGGCGTATACCCGGAATCTCTATGTGCCGCCTGGACAACCCTGGTGCATTAAAATGAAGAAAATAAAATAGTGTTTGAAAATTACAAATTAAAGATTTTGTTCTCCCCTGTCAAGGAAGATTTACTTCTGAATAAATTAGCTTAATACCAGATCTGACATGACATAAAACATTGTATTAATTCGACTTTTTATATTGTCGAATATTAACCTTTTGTAATTTTATCACAGAAACGGCATTGTTCAAGAAACGACCGATTACTCCAAGAGTGTTATACTTGGGCAAGGAAAGGAGCGCCTGATCTCGTGAACTGTTTTCGCCTGCTGGAGCATACCGCCGACATCGGCATCGAGGCGATCGCCGACAGCCGCGAGGGTCTGGTCGAGCAGAGCGTCTACGGACTGAGAAAGGTGTTGTTTGGAGAGTTTGAAGGTCGGCCTCTCGAAAAGCGTCAGGTGGCTGCCGACGGACATACCCCTGAAGAGACCCTGGTCAACTGGCTCAACGAGCTGCTGTTCCTGATGGAGGCGAGACGGTTTTTACCAGTGAAAGTCGAGGTACAGGTTTTCTCCGACACCGATATTTCGGCATCCGTTACCGGCGAGAATGTCGACCCGGACGAGCACCCTCTGCGGCATGAAGTCAAGGGGGTAACGCACCACCAGACCATGGTCGGCTGTGACCAACAAGGGTGGCGGGCACATCTCTACCTCGACCTTTAGGAAAATGATGACGAATCATAGCAAGATACGAGTCGAACAGATCGATCCTTGCCGCTGGCGGATTCCTCGCCACGGGGCGATGCGGACCGACGGTCTCGTCTTTGCCAGCGCGGCGATGATCGAAACCCTGCACCAGGAACAGGCGCTGCAGCAGGTCTGCAATGTTGCCACACTGCCCGGGATCGTCGGTTCGGCGATGGCGATGCCCGATATCCACTGGGGCTATGGCTTCCCGATCGGCGGCGTCGCCGCTTTCGACGAAAACGAAGGGGTGGTCTCCCCCGGCGGCGTCGGCTACGACATCAACTGCGGCGTCCGCCTGCTGCGCACCAATCTCGAAAAGCCGGAGCTCGAAACCGACCTCGGCCGACTGGCAGACGCTCTTTTTCAAAACATCCCCTCCGGCGTCGGCTCACACCGTAATGACCTGCGCCTGACCGGCGCCGAGCAGAAACGGATGCTGCGTGACGGCGCCGGCTGGGCAGTACAAAACGGCTTCGGCACCATCAACGACCTCGACCACATCGAGGAACTCGGTCGCATCGACGACGCCGACCCCGACCGACTGAGCAAACGGGCTCTGGAACGGGGTCAGGATCAGATCGGCACCCTGGGAAGCGGCAACCATTTTCTTGAAATCGACGTGGTCGAAGTGATCCATGACGAAAAAGCGGCAACCGCCCTCGGCCTGTTTCCGCAACAGGTCGTGGTCAGCATCCATACCGGCAGCCGCGGCCTCGGCTACCAGGTCTGCGCCGACAACCTGAAGACCATGCTCGACGCCTCGCGTCGCTACGGCATCACTCTGGCCGACCGCCAGCTCTGTTGCGCCCCGTTGACCAGCCCCGAGGGGCAGGGTTACCTCGCCGCCATGGCCTGTGCCGCCAACTTCGCTTTTGCCAACCGCCAGGTGATCACCGCCTGGGTGCGGGAAACCTTCGAGCAAATCCTGCGCAAGGGTCCTGCCGATCTGCGGATGTCGCTCATCTACGATGTCTGCCACAACATTGCCAAGTACGAAACCCACGAGATCGATGGTAAAGAGCGGCGCCTCTGCGTCCACCGCAAGGGCGCGACCCGCGCTTTCCCACCGCACCACCCAAAGACCCCGGACGCATTCAAAACGGTCGGCCAGCCGGTGCTGATCCCGGGCGACATGGGACGCTACTCATATATTCTGGTCGGAACCGAAACCGCCTTCAAGGAGACCTACGGTTCGACCTGCCACGGCGCCGGCCGTCTCCTGTCGCGCCAGGCGGCGAAGAAACAGGCACGCGGCCGCGACATCTTCGACGAGCTGGCGAAAAAGGGGATCATCCTGCGCGCCGCCGGTCGCGGTACCGTCGCCGAAGAGATCTCCGAGGCGTACAAGGATGTGCAGGATGTGGTCGGGGTTGTCGAACAGGCCGGAATCGGTAAAATAGTGGCAAGGCTAAAACCGCTGGCAGTGATCAAGGGCTAATCAACAAGGAGGTGCCATGAAAGTATTCATCGCGGGAGGAACCGGATTCGTCGGCAACGAGGTGATCCGCCAGTTAACAAAAGCGGGGCACGAGGTGCATTGCCTGGTCCGGCCGGGCTCGGAAGCGAAACTCGCGGTGATCGAAAACGTTTCTCCTTTCCCCGGCGAAATAGGCGATGTCAACAGTCTGAAAAAAGGGATGGCCGGGTGCGACGCCACAATCAACATTGTCGGTATCATCCGTGAATTTCCGGGCAAGGGAGTCACCTTCAAGAAGCTGCACTACGAGGCGACCCAGAACATGGTCCAGGCCTGCCGTGAAACCGGCATCAAGCGTTACCTGCAGATGAGCGCCAACGGGACCCGCCCCGACGCCAAAACCGCCTATCACAAAACCAAGTGGCAGGCCGAAGAGACGGTGCGGCAGTCGCCGCTCGACTGGACCATTTTCCGACCGTCCCTGATCTACGGCAAAGGGGGAGAGTTCGTCGACATGATGGCTGACCTGGTACGTAAACTGCCGGTGGTGCCGGTTATCGGTGACGGCCGTTACCGGATGCAACCGGTGGCGGTCGGTGAGGTGGCGCAAAGCTTTGTCAAAGCGCTTGCCATGCCGGAGGCGATCGGTCAGACCTATCATCTCGGCGGCCGGGCCAGTTACAGCTACGATGAGATCATCGACCTGTTCGGCAAGGCCCTCGACAGGTCACCGGTAATCAAGCTGCACCATCCTCTGCTGCTGATGAAACCGGCGGTCCGGGTGCTGGAGCATTTCCCGCAGTTCCCGATCGCCTCCGACCAACTGGCGATGCTGCTCGAGGGGAACACCTGTGACCCGGCCGAATGGGCCGAGGCCTTCGATATCAAACCGGCCGATTTCGCCGATGGCCTGAAAAAGTGTTTCTAGTTCTTTGCTGGCTGAACGATTTACACACAGGGACAAAACAACAGGAAAGTCTTTTTCTCACGCAAAGGCTCAAAGCCGCTAAGAGATGCAAGACCTCTATTTGTATGGTGAAAATCAAAATCTCAAAAGCAATGCAATAGGGTTTTGGTTTAACACTCAAAAGAATTTTGCTTTTCAAGTATGTAGGTTTTCTTGGCGTCTTTGCGGCTTTGCGTGAGATAAGTTTTACGCTCTTCTTTTTTATCACTTAACCGCCTGCCGCTGTTTGAACCGCTTCAGGCAGAAATGCGCTTCGCGCTCCCGTTCACTGAGATACTGCCCGATAGTGTGCAGGTCGGTTTTGATCTGCGGCATCACCCGCTCCTCGAGCACCCGGATCCGCCGGGATATTTTCGACAACTCCTCCTCCAGCCGCTTCAGTTTGGCCTCGTAAATCGCCGCATCGAGCATTTCGGCGGCGATGGTCTCGAACAGGTGGATCGCCTCGTCGAGATGCGGCGTCGGCCCGCGAAAATCGTAGCCCCATTCCAGAGGGTTGCGGACCACGCTCTGGGCCAGGCTGACCTCGGAAAATTTCAGACCGAGCACGTTCCCCGCCACGATCTTCAGGCCGGGGTCCTGCCGATTGACCGGAACCAGCGAGGCGAGGTAATCCGACCCCTCGCAACCGAGGCTCGACTGCAACCGCTGCAGGGCGGCGGCATACCGTTCGCGGATCGCCTCCCGGCTCTCCATCAGCGGCCGGCTGGTGGCGAGAAATTCCCGAATCAGCGCCTGGCGCCGCCCCTTGAGGATCGCCACGCTGCCGATCACCGACGACTTCCGTTCCTTAAGCAGAATCAGGTTGGTCCGGGTCGGATGGAGCATCGCTATCTCCCTTTAACTCATCGAGCAGGCGGAGCCCGACGTCGAGGCTCTCGACCACACTGCGTCGCTGCTCCCCCTGGTGAATAAACTGTCGTTCGAAGGCGCTGCTGAAATCGAGCAGGCCAACCTCCTTCTCCGGCAGGCCGTCACGGCCGACGATCGCTTCGAGCTTGCGCACTTCGCGACCGCGGGCGTAGTTGCGGTAGAGCCGATCGGCAACCCGACGATGATCATCCCGGGTCTGTCCGGCGCCGATCCCCTGCTGCATCAACCGGGAGAGGCTCGGCAGCACATCGATCGGCGGGTAGATTCCCCGGGCGTACAGTTCGCGCGACAGCACGATCTGGCCCTCGGTGATGTAACCGGTCAGATCCGGTATCGGGTGGGTGATATCGTCCTCCGGCATGGTCACCACCGGCAGCATGGTCACCGACCCCTCGCGTCCCTTGATCCGCCCGGCCCGCTCGTAGAGCGAGGCGAGATCGGAATACATGTAGCCGGGATAACCGCGCCGACCGGGGAGCTCCTCGCGGGCGGTCGATACCTCGCGCAGGGCGTCACAGTAGTTGACCATGTCACTGACCAGCACCAGCACGTCCAGCCCCTTCTCGAAAGCGAGATACTCGGCGATGGTCAACCCGACCCGCGGCGCCAGCAGCCGCTCGACCACCGGCCGGTCGGCCAGGTTGACGATCGCCACGAACGGCTTGTGCAGCGACTCGATCGTCTCCAGGTAGTAGGTATACTCGCGGCTGGTCAGGCCGAGGGCAACGAAGACGACAGCAAAGCTTTTGCTGCCGAGCAGACCGGAGTGGCGCAAAATATCGGCCGCCAGCTCCTTGGAGGGGAGGCCGGCGCAGGAAAAAATCGGCAGTTTCTGTCCCTTGACCAGGGTATTGAGGGCGTCGATGGCGGCGATCCCGGTCTCGATGAACTGCTCCGGCCGGGCCCGGGCGACCGGGTTGATCGCCCGACTGACCACAGGCTCCGTTTTCGTGGCGTAAAAAGGCGGGTCGCCGTCGAGCGGCCGAAACGAACCATCGAAGATCCGGCCGAGGCACTCCTCGGAGACCGGCACCTGTTTGATCGAATCACTGAACACGATCCGGGTCCGGTCGATGTCGAGGCCACGGGTTTCGCCGAAGACCTGGATCAACACCGTATCGTTCTCGATGCGGAGCACTTCGCCATCGAGGACCAACCCTTCCGGCCCTTCGATCCGGACCACTTCGCCGATCCGCGCCGCGATGACATTTTCGACAAAGAGCAGCGGTCCGCGGATGCAGCTCACCGTCCGGTAGCTGTGTTCACTCAAGCGCATGGTCACCCTCCGCCAGTACGATATTGAGCGCTTCACCCGCCTCCAACCTTGCCGTAATTGCGTCGAAATCGTCGATGATCTGTCGGCAGATCGACAGGGTCTTCTCCGGCGGACAGAACGCATCCTCGGAGTAAGCATTCTGGCAAAGCAGCCGTTGCCGCAGGTTCTCGGCCACCAGCAGAACCAGTTGATCCTCGTCCTGCAATCCCTCCTGCCCGACGATTTCAGCCACTTCGCGCAATTCACCATCCTGCTGCAGGATTTTGCGACAGCGCTCGCGCAGGCGGCTCCAGTTTTCGTCAATTTCGGCATCGAACGCCGGGCCGGTCACCCTCTCGTAAAGAGAATAGCTCTGGCTCCAGTTGATTGCCGGGAAGTGGCGGCTGTGGGCGAGTTCGGCATCGAGCATGTAGAAGGCCCCGGAAACGCGCAGGCAGCACTGGGTCACCGGCTCGGTAAAATCGCCGCCCGGCGGCGAGACCGCCAGAACCATACTGAGTGAACCGGTGCGGCCGTCGGCTGTCTCCACCACTCCGGCCCGCTCGAGAAAAGCCGACAGGCGGGAGCCGAGATAGGTCGGGTAGCCCTCCTCGCCCGGCATCTCCTCGAGCGAAGAGGAGATTTCGCGCAGCGCCTCGGCCCAGCGCGAAATGCTGTCGGCGAGTAGCAGCACATCGTAACCCATGTCGCGGTAATACTCGGCCATGGCGATCGCCGTGTAGATCGACGCCTCGCGCGCCGCCACCGGCATGTTCGAAGTATTGGCAAGAACGATGGTCCGCTCGAGCAGGCGGCCGCCGCGGTACGGATCCTCGAGATCGACGAATTCGTCGAGCATCTCCGCCATCTCGTTACCGCGCTCACCGCAGCCGACATAGACGACGATATCGACATCGGCATACTTGGCGATCGACTGCTCGAGCACCGTCTTACCGGTACCGAATCCTCCGGGGAATATTGCTGCGCCACCCTTGACCATCGGAAAGAGGAAATCGAGGCAGCGCTGCCCGGTAACCAGTGGCCGCTTCGGAGCCAGCTTCTGCCTGGACGGCCGCTGCTGACGCACCGGCCAGTGATGGGCGAGATGGATATCGATGCCACTATCGAGGTGGGCGATCACGTCATCGACGCCGAATTCGCCGGCTTCGATCCGCTCCAGCGTGCCGGCGGCCGGAGTCGGGATAACATGGCGAAAAGCACCCTCTTCGACATAACCGACCGCCTCACCCGCTTCAAGCTGGTCGCCGACCTGCCGCAGCGGCGTGAACGGCCAGCGGGTTTCGGCGGCCAGTGCCGGCGGCTCGTAACCGCTGCCGATGAAGGCGCCGGCCTGGTCATACAGAACCTGTAGCGGCCGCTGCAGGCCATCGAACATGGTGCCGAGCAGGCCTGGTCCCAGCTGTACCGAAAGCGGCTTCCCGCCGCTTTCGACCGGCTCACCGACGGCAAGACCGCGCGCCTCCTCGTAGACCTGGACGATGGCCCGCCCCGGCTCGAGCCGCACCACCTCACCGACCAGCCGGCGCTCGCCGACCCGGACCCGGTCGTACAGCTTGAGTCCGTCGATAGCGACGGTCACGGTCACTCCCGATATGGCAACAATGGTTCCCTTCATTCCCTTATCCTGACATGGTAGCCGAGGGCGCGCCGGATCAAGCGCTGCAGGTAATCCTCCTCAACCGGGACCGCCCCGGCCGGGGTCGGCAGAACCAGCAGCTGACCCGGCCATTGGTGATGCAGCTTCTGAATGACTTCATCCTCAACCCCGACGAGCAGCCTCTCATCAATGACGACAACCCCGACATCCGGGTCGTCGGTCGTCTCGAGCAGGGTTCGGTGGGCCTCATCGGCAGCGATCATCAACTGTTCGAGACCGGCGATAGCAAATCCGTAAGGAAGGTCGTCCGGGGTCAGAAAGATGATCCGTTTCATCCCGTACCTCCCCACGCCGCCAGCTCCTGCCCGCCCCAGCGCTGCAGGCCGGCCTGCCGGAACCGGCGATAACATTGCCACAGATAATCGACGATCTGTCCCGTCGCGAGCGGATCGTGGCGGTAGCGATGCCAGCGGCGACCGAACCGCTCGAGCAGTTCAAGTTCGAGCAGGGCCGGATCATCGACTGCCTCAGGCAACTGGCGGGCGAGAAAGGTACGCAGGCCGGCACGTCCTTCCCGTTTCAACGCCAGCCGCAGCTGCATCCCGATACCGGAATCGCCGGTGAGCAGCGGCGGATCGTCGATTTCCCAACGCAGGTAGCGAGCGGCGGTCAGCAGGTTGCGCAAATCGATTAGGCCGGAGAGGTAATCACGGACCGGGGCGACAAGATCGAGCTGCATCATCCGGGGCAACAACCCATCCGTCAGTCGCGCTTCCGCCGCCCGCGCCCCTGACTGCTCGTAACTCTCGATCAGGCGAAGACCGTCGCTGACAAACAGCTCCAGGTAGCGGTCGAGAATAGCAAGCGCGGCGGCGACTCCGGTACAGGCAAGCAGTTCGCGCAGCAGGTCGCTCCGCAGCAGGCTTTGCCGACCGATCCGCTCCAGCTGCTGTCGATCGCCCCCGGCGAGAGAGCGGAGTATCATCTGCAGGTTACGCAGCTCGAAGTAGAGGAAGCAGGGCGCGAACTTTTGTCGCAACCCGGGCCGCATGGTGGCAAAGACCCAGCGCAGCTCGTCCAGCAACACGCCCCACGGCTCGGAGCCGGAAAAACTCTCCTCCTGTTCGACCCGGACCCGCTTGCCGCGCAGACGCACGAAAAGGTAGGCATCGGGATAGCCCTCAATTTTCGGTTGCTGCATCAGGCTGATCATCCACCAGACCCTCCAGTTCGACGATGATCCGGCCGCTCAACTCCGGCCAGATTTTTTCGAGGCGCCCGGCCAGGGAGCTGTCGACCCGGACCTTTGCGTCCGCACTCTCGACCACGACTCCTCCGATAACCGCCTCATCGGTCATGATCCGACAGTTGGGGAAATCCTTGTTTGCCGCGGCCCGGTCGTCCGGATGCACCGTCACCTGTTGCCAATCCCCTTGCGGAATCTGTTGCAGCGAAGCGACAAAGCTGTCGGCCCGACTCTTCGCATCGAGTCGTGTTAGCTCGTCCCGTGCCAGTTGGCGCAACCTGAGATCGATCTCTTTTAATGCCCGCAACCGGATCTTGCGCGTCCGTTTCAAAGTCCGCCAGGCAAGCTGCCGACATTCCTGCTCGGCGCAATGCTCGGCCTCGCGGTCACAGGTGAGCACCTGCCGAGCCGTCTCCTGTTCCCGTTGCCGACGATAGTCCTCGACCTCTGATTCCGCCTTTTTCCGGAGCGATTCGATTTCCTGTTCGCCCTTCTGGCGCAGGGCCCGGGCGAGTTCTTCCCGTCCCATGACGCTACAGCATCAGCAGAATCATGGCGGCAACAACGAAACCGAGAATTACCATGGTCTCGGGAATCGCGACCAGGATGATGATAGTCGCCGAAAGCTCCGGCTTCTCCGACAGGGTACCGGCGCCGGCAGCACCGATTTTCGATTGGGCCCAACCGGTTGCCAGGGCCGGCAGACCGATCGCCAGGGCGGCGGCGAATGCGAGCCAGGTCTTATCCATAGACTCCTCCTTCAGTGATGATGTCCTCCCAATGGTTTAAACTTGCGTCCTCCTCCTTCGAAAAACTTGCTGAAGAACTCGACATAGTGAAGACGCAGGGCATGTACGGTCGGGGCGAAGACCCCGAGGATCAGGTTGAACAGGTGCAACAGACCGGCGACCAGGATCCCGGCCAGAACCGACCCGGCCATGCCGCCGAGCCGATTGGCAATTACCGCCAGCAGCACCGAGGTCAGACCGATCGCCATGATCCGGGTGTAAGAGACGATATTGCCGATACTCTTTAGCAGTTCCAGCGGCGCCAGCAGGCCGCCGAACAGGGTCATCAGCGGGACCACCACCGCGACCAGGATCAAGATCGGGCCGAGGTCGAATTCGATCGCAGGATTCAGCTTAACGACCATGGCGACCCCGACACAGCAGATCACGATAATCTGTGAAATCTTGAACAGCGCCTCCCGCAGCTGCCGATGCTGCCACGCCTTGTACAGGCCAAGACCGAGGCCGAGGACGACATGGACCAGGCCGACCGCCAGCGAAAAGTAGATCATCGGCTCGATCGCCCGGCTCCGTTCAAACAGCAGCGGCGTCAGCTCGAGATAGTGTTCCCCCCAATTACCGAAAAACTCCCCGTAGAGCAGTCCGAACAGCATGGTGCAGGCGGCGCAGACTCCGAGGACCCGCCCGACATCGTGCAGCAGCGATCTTTCGGCCAGGGCGATCAGGCCGACGGCGACACCGACCAGGATCAGGCCGTAGCCGATATCACCGAGGATCATGCCGAAAAAGAGCGGGAAGAAGATACCGAGAAAAGGGGTCGGGTCGAACGACCCGTAGCGGGGCAACGGTAGCAGGCTGGTCAAAAGCTCGAACGGTTTAAAGTAAAGCGGGTTCATCAGGGCGACCGGCACCTTCTCCATATCGCTCTGCAGAAGCTTCAGCTGCTCAACCGCGATCTTCCCTTCGAACCGGTCATCGAATGTCCGGCGTAGCTCGTCGAGCCGGTCGACCGGAATCCAGCCGACGATGACGAAGCAGTGCCCGGTCTCGAACACCGAAGCGGTCGCCTGCATCACCGACAGCCGCTCGTCGAGCCAGTCATTGACCCGCCGGTAGATCGGCAACCAACGTCGCGCCACCTGTTTCTGCCGGGCCCGTTCGAGCTGGCGGCGCTGCTTGATCTCTCCGAGCCTTTGCTTGAGGTAATGGATTTTTTCTGTCAGCGAGTAGTCGGAAAATTTTTCCGGGAAGGAGAGCTCCGGCACCTGCTCGTCGACAAGCGCCCGCTTGATCGTTTCGGCCATCTCCGGTTCGATTGCAATCACCCCGATTAGGTCGCCGTTCGGCAGTTCGGCCGAATGGATGGCGAAACGCCCTTTACAAAGCCGATGCAGCACCCGCTCGAGTTGCGGCACCATCTCCCGGCTTTTGAAGGTCACCCCGATCACCGCCAGCCGGCCGTTGGTCTCATGAATATCGCCGAGCAGCGCCTCCAGCGCCGGCAGCAGCACCTGATATTGCTGAAGACTCTTCTCCTCGTTGCGCAGACTCTCTTCTTCCGCCAGCCACTCGCGGCTCTGCCGCAGATGGACATCGACCTTCTCGGCAACGATATCGAGAACCGGCAGCGGGGCAAGATATCCCTCACGTACCTCGATTCTCAGCCAGATCCGCAACAGTTCCCCGACCTTCTGCTTCAGATCCTCGTAGAAGAAGTGCTCCTCCAGCTCCTTTTCACCGAGCATCATCGTCCTCAGCGGCAAGCCGCCGTCGGCCGTATCAAGGCCCGCTTCCGGCTCGAGCTGTAACGCCCCGAGCTCGCGGGCGGTATCGATCGCGGGCAGCAACAACTCTTTCGGCCCGGCGACCTCGATTTTAGCCATCCGGATGATCATGTCGATCCTCACCGAGTATCAGCGGCATCCGCTTGTTGATCTGCTCGACCAGCGTCGAATCTGGCAGGGCCCGGAGTTGCCTGAGGTGGTGTCGCATCCGGCGCAACCGCGCGGCCGCTTCCTGCCGTGCCCGGGAGCACTTGTTTTCGCCGGAGCGGGAGGCGTCGGAGCTGGCGGCGATAACCTTCTGCTCAACCTGCCGATCGATCGCTTCTTTCTGCTCCTGCACCCAGGCCTCGAGCCGGGAACGTTCGCGCACCAGATCGTTTTCGATCTGCCGCTCGAGCTCGAGAATGTCGTGCAACATACCGTCGCTCACCACAAATCCCCTATCTAGCTGAATTGTATTGGCTTGCTTTAATTTTAGTATAACAAACGTACGCGCCGACGCGAGGCCGAGCGGAGCGGGATCCGCTTTTCTATTTTTGCTTCTTGCCGTATAATGACCCGATTTTTTGGAGAGGTTTCTTGCTGAACGATTACACCGACAGTGCCATCCTGCAGATCCGCGACGCAATCAACGCCGCCAGCGGCCGCGAAGTCTTCTTCGTCGGCACGACCGACCCCGAGAAAAATGTGCTTTCGGTCGAAGTACTGGCCCGTGGTTCAGAGGTTGCCGTACCGGCCATCCTGCAGGGCTGTACGCACGGCGATGTCGTTATCCACAATCACCCGTCGGGGCATCTTGCGCCATCGGCCGCCGATATTGAAATCGCCTCACGACTCGGAGCCCTCGGGGTCGGCTTCCATATTGTTGATAACCCTGTGGAAAGTGTGTACAGGGTGGTCGAAGCGTTCGCCCCGCGCGAAACCCACCGCCTCGACACTGAAGAGATTGTCGACATTCTCGGTCCCGATGGCACGATTGCCGCGGCCCTGCCGGGCTATGAAGAGCGGACCGAACAGCTGCGGATGGCGAACGACGTCGCCGAAGCACTCAACGATAACCGGATCGCGGTGATCGAGGCGGGAACCGGAACCGGCAAGAGCCTCGCCTACCTGGTCCCGGCCATTCTCTTCAGTCGCCACAATGAACAGAAAATTATCGTCTCGACCAAGACGATCAACCTGCAGGAGCAGCTGATCCGCAAGGACATCCCGTTTCTGCAACGTTGCTGCGGCACCGAGTTCCGCGCCATCCTGGTCAAGGGGCGGGGCAACTACCTTTGTCGCCGCCGCCTGAAAAGCGCCATCGCCGAACCGGGGCTGTTCGACCAGATCGACGAAGGCGAACTGCAGCAGCTCGAACGCTGGGCCGAGCAGAGCGGTGAAGGGTCACGCGACCAGCTGACCCATCCCCCGGATAACACCGTGTGGGAGGAGGTCCGCTGCGAAGTCGACCAGTGCGCCCGGGTCAACTGCAGCTTCTACAATGACTGTTTTTTCTACAAGGCGCGCCGCCTCGCCGCCACGGCCGACCTGCTGGTGGTCAACCACGCCCTGCTCCTTTCCGACCTCGCGCTGCGCCGCCAGACCGACAACTACTCCGCCGCCGCCGTCCTCCCTCCCTGCGACCGGCTGATTCTCGACGAGGCGCACCATATCGAGGATGTCGCGACCAGCTACTTTTCGGCCCAGATTACCCGCTTCGCCTTCGCCCGCATCCTCAACCGACTGCGGCATCCGCGTAAGCCGGACCGGGGGCTTCTGCCGCGCCTGTTGACCCTGCTCGGCAACAAGCTGCCGGATGGCTGCGACGAACTCTACCGCACCCTGCACGGGCAGATCGAAACCCTGCTCACCCGACGCCAGGCTCTGTTCGACCAGGCGGTGACGACCCTCGAAGAGTTGGGTCGCGACCTGGCGGCGACGATCGAGAGCGATATTTCGGACAAGGAGGAGATCCGACATCGCATTGTCCCCTCCTTCCGTGCCGGCGCCTTCTGGCAGGAGGTCACCGTCCGGATCAACGAGTTGATCAAAATGACGTCCGGCCTCGGTGGAGACCTCCGGTCACTGCTGCAAAAATGCGAGGAGATCCCGCAGAAACAGGCCGACGCTTTCGTCTCGAGCCTGACCGACCTGGGCGGGCTCGGCCTGCGCCTGGAAGGGTTGGCTGCCGAGTTGAGTCAGTTCATCGCCGACGACGATGCCTACTGTGCCTGGATCGAGGTGAAAGAGGGGAGGGTCGGCCGGGGCAAGGGGATCGTGACCCGGCTCTGTTCGGCGCCGCTGGCGGTCGATAAGCTGCTGCGGGAGAGTGTTTTCGAGCGGAGCAAGTCGGTGGTCATGACCAGTGCTACCCTGGCAGTGAACGGCAGCTTCAGCTACCTCAAGCAGCGCACCGGCCTCGACGGCATCGAGCCGACGCGGCTGTCGGAGATGATCCTCGCCTCGCCGTTCGATTTCGAGCGCCAGGCGCTGGTCGCGGTGCCGTCCGACAACCCGGCACCGGGGCAGAGCGGCTACCCGGAGATGCTACGCGAACAGGTCGAGCGGGCAATCCTGGCGGCGGGGGGGAGAACCTTCGTCCTCTTCACCTCCTTCGCCATGCTGCGCCGCATCCATAGCGAATTGGCGCCGATTCTGGAACCGCAGGGATACCGCTGTCTGCGCCAAGGGGAGATGAACCGGCACCTGCTGCTCAAGCAGTTCAGCGATGATCCGACCAGTGTTCTTTTTGCAACCGATTCGTTCTGGGAGGGGGTCGATGTTCCGGGGCGGGCGCTCGAGCAGGTGATCATTGCCCGCCTGCCGTTCCGGGTACCGTCGGAGCCGGTCCTCGAAGCGCGGGCCGAGGCGATCGAGCGGGCGGGGGGCGATCCGTTCATGGCCTACACGGTGCCGCAGGCGGTGATCCGCTTCAAGCAGGGGTTCGGCCGCCTGATCCGCCACCGCCAAGACCGGGGGGTGGTCCTGATTCTCGACAACCGCGTGATCAAGCGGGGCTACGGCCGGACCTTTCTCAAATCCCTGCCGGCGGTGCCGGTCAAGGCGGCACCGGGCGACGAGGTCGCGGCCGCGATCGCGGCCTTCTTCACGAATCCAACCAATTAAACCACCACCCGCACAGGGACGGTCAGATCGTCACCCCGCTACGGTGGTTCGGCATCAGCCAGAGGCTGAGGTTGTGCGCCAGGGTGAGATTTTCACCGGTCAGAAACTGGTTCTGGAAGATTGCATCGTCAGCATAAACAGCATAGGCACCACTCCCGACCTCGCCGCTGACCAGCAGTGAAAAGGCCTGCCGGGCATCTCCCTGGTTGAAGCTGCCGTCCCGGTTGAGGTCGACAAAAGCGCTCGCTCCGCTCCGGGCCAGCGAATGGGTAGCTTCCCCTTCCGCCAACAGCGGCCAGCCACCGTAGAGCGAGAAATGGTCGAGCCCTCGCAACAGCGGATGCTTTTCGAGGTCGACCACGTTGAAGTTGAGCGACTCGCCGTCGAGTATCAACGAGACATCCCCCTCACGGACCACACCGTTAGCAGTGATCACCCCGAGGCGGGCCAGCAGCGGCACCAGCGGTGGCGCGATGTGGAGCATGACCGCCATCTTGCCACCCCGTTGCAGAAACTGCTCGATCGCGGCGATCTCGCTACGCGAGAAGGGGCGGAACGCTCCCGAAATAACCAGGGCATCGTAACCGGCAAGAAGATCGGTGGTCAGAGGATGGATGGTCGAAGCGACCTGCCAGCCATCACTCCGCAACTGTCCGGCCAACCCGCTCAACTGCAGCGGTCCCTCTTTCTCGATGGTGAACATCTGGGTATGGCCCTGGTCGAACAGGATACTGGGTGAAGCCGACCAAGCCGGGGCAGCGAACAAAGTCATCAATAAAATTGCGAACAGAAAAATTCGGGGTCTCATCTTTTTGAACCCTCCCTGCCAAAGACTACCAATTCGGTTATTTATTCTACGGATTAACGGTCCTCTGTCAAGGATTTACGAACAGTGGTGGGTATGCGCTGGAAAATCTGTTATAAATAATACCTCATAAACGGCCGGCTGTTTCGAACCGACAATTTAAAGGAGGATCTATGCAAGATTGGGGTAACGGCCCCTCCGGAGAAGATCTGGAGAAAAAAATTATCGATATCACCAACAAGGTGAAGGACAGAATGAAAGGGGGCGGCTTTAAACCGCAAAAAGGGTTACTGTTGATCGTCCTGATCATCGTCGTCGGTATCGGTGCCATAAGCAGTTTCTACAAGGTCAACACCGAGGAGACCGGGGTGATCCTGAGGCTCGGCAAATTTGCCGGGTTTGCCGAGGCGGGGCTGCACTTCAAGCTGCCGTTCGGTATCGACCGGGTCATCAACGTTCCGACCGAACGCGTTGAGAAAGAGGAGTTCGGCTACCGTACTGTCAGCCCGGGGATCCGCTCGACCTATACAAAGAAGGGTCTCGAGGAAGAGTCGCTGACCCTGACCGGCGACCTCAACGTCAGCGACGTCGAATGGATCGTCCAGTACCAGATCGCCGAACCGTTCAAGTTCGTCTTTCATATCCGGCAGCCGGTCAAAACCATCCGCGATATTGCCGAAGCGATGGTGCGCAAGGCGGTCGGCAACGCCAACGTCACCAAGGTTCTGACCACGGAACGTGCCGAGCTGGCCGGCCAGATCGAAGAGGATTTACAGAACATCCTCAATGACTACGACATCGGTGTCCGCATCGTTACCGTCAAGTTCCAGGATGTCACCCCGCCCGATCCGGTCAAGGCCGCCTTCAACGAGGTCAACGAGGCCGAACAGCAGAAAGAGAGCCTGATCTTCCAGGCCCGCGAGCAGTACAACCGCGAGGTGCCGAAAGCGCGCGGTGAGGCCAAGAAGATGATCCAGGAGGCAAAAGGCTACGCCACCGCCCGGGTCAATCAGGCCAAGGGCGAGGCCGATCGTTTCCTGTCGATCCTCAAAGAGTACCGCAAGGCGCCGGAGGTCACCCGCCGACGGATGTATCTCGAAACCATGGAAAAAGTCCTCCCCCGCCTCGATGAAGTCTACATCATGGATAATCAGACGGGCGGCAACATCCTTCCATTCCTGCCTCTTCGCAGTGAGAAAGGGGGCAGCAAATGAAAAAGGTTACTTCACTTATCGTCATCGTCATCGTAGCCGCCGTCCTCTTTTTCAGCAGCTTCTATATCATCTACGAGGGGCAGCAGGCGATCGTCACCCAGTTCGGCGCCCCGGTCGGCGACATCAAGCAACCGGGCCCGCATTTCAAGACCCCGTTTATCCAGAACGTCATCCGGTTTGAAAGCCGGCTCCTCAAATGGGACGGCGATCCGACCGAGATTCCGACCAAGGACAAGAAGTTCATCTGGGTCGACACCACTGCCCGCTGGCGCATCACCGATCCGCTGCTCTTCTACAAGACCGTTGCCACCGAGCGGGGAGCCCAGAGTCGCCTCGACGATATCATCGACTCGGTGGTCCGCGATGCCGTCTCCGGCCGCCTGCTGGTCGAGCTGGTACGGGGCAATGATTATGTCGCGGAAGAGGGGGTCACCGAACGCTTCGAGGTTGAAGGCGTCGTCATCCCCAGGGAAGAGATCGTCGGGCGTGACGATATCCTCGCTTCGATGCTCGAAAAAGCCCGGGCCAGTACCCCCGAATACGGCATCGAGCTGATCGACGTCCAGATCAAGCGGATCAACTACATCGAACAGGTCCGCCGCAGCGTCTATGAGCGGATGATCAACGAACGGAAGAAGGTCGCCACCCAATACCGCTCCGAAGGCGAAGGGGAAAAGGCCGATATTCTCGGCCAGATGGAGCGGGAGCTCAAGGAGATCAGCTCGGAAGCGCAACGCGAGTCGCTCGAAATCCGCGGCCGCGGCGATGCCGAGGCGACCGCCATTTATGCCAAAGCCTACAATCAGGACAAGGAGTTCTACGCCTTCCTGCGGACCCTCGGCTCTTACGAAAAGGCATTGCAGGACAACGGACGCCTGGTCATTTCGACCGACTCCGACTTCTACCGGTACTTCAAGAAGACCAGGTAGTCTCTTCATCCTTCAACAGAGGCCGGGGAAAAATCGCCCCGGCCTTTTTTAATGCACAAAACCCTGCCATACCACCATCGAAACACCGGCTTTTTGCCATTTGACATCGTGAAAAAGCCATCCCCTCCCCGGGCAATAATTCACTTGTCAATGATATTGAGGAGTTACAAACATGGCACGCGAAATGCATTTTCGAATGGTGTATTTCGACGTGTAACTATTTGATATACAACAAAAGTTTGAGAAAAGTTTTACAACCCTGAATAAAGGATATTCTATAGAAACGGTTTTTTAAGAACTGAATAAAGTCTCCGATAAGGGCAAAACCAGAGCAATCTGGTGACGCAAAACCACGGGTCCATTACTTCATGGATAGCCGGGTTGCCGAAGAGAGTGTTCGACAAGCTTTTGCCCTTACTTTTCCTCCTGCAAACAGAGCGACCATCTTCGGTTTATTAGATGGTCGCTTTGTTCATTTCTGCACAAAAAACCACATTTTAAACATCAAAAATCGCAGTCAGCAGACATGAGAGGAATGGAAATGAACAGGTCAAAAGCAGGTATTTACAGCGTTGTCGTATTAATTCTGTCGATCCTTATACTCGGCACGACAGAACAGTCTTTTGCCGCCAAGGATACACCAGGAATCCCGGTTGAGGTGACCGGCAAACTGACGGTTATTTACGAAGACGACCTCGAGAACAATCGCGCCAGACTGATCCACAAAGTCAAGGACCTGAAAAGTGGAAAAGAGTACGCCCTGAAGTTCAAGGGCAAGTCTCCCAAAAACCTGCGTTCCGGAGCAATCGTTAAAATTCACGGCAAGGCGAGCGGAAAAGAGCTGATCCTCGCCCTTGACGAAACCAGCGGCGGCAGCATCCAAAGCATTGCCACATCGACTCCTGCGAATGTCGCCGGTGAACAAAAGATCCTGGTTATCGTCGCCGACTTCCTCGACCAGAATGCGACCTGTTCGGTTGCAGATATCGATGACCGCCTTTTTTCCGATACCAGCAACCAGTCGGTCGACGATCTTTACCGGGAAACTTCCCATGGTACAACCTGGCTGAGCGGACAAACTGTAGGCCCCTACCTGCTCGATTTCGACAGCAGCACCTGTGACATCGAAGCGAAGGCCGATGCGGCGGAAGCCGCGGCCCGCGCCGACGGCGTCGATGTCGACAGCTACAACCGGCGCGTTTTCGTTATGCCGCGGGGCGGCTGCTCGGCTTCTGGCTACGGCACCGTCGGCGATTCTCCGAGCCGCGCCTGGGTCTTTGTCTGCGAGCACCCGGACGTCTTCGCCCACGAAATCGGCCATAACCTCGGTATGGGGCACGCGGCGACGCCGACCATGAGCTATGGTGACGAAACCGACTTCATGGGTGGCGCCCAGAACAAGCTTCGCCAGATCAATGCGCCGCATAAAGAGCAGATGGGCTGGCTGCCGAGCGAGCAGGTTGAACTGCTGAGCACTTCCGGGATCTACCAGGTCGCCCCTCTCGAACTCGACCCGACCCAAGCCGTTGCGCCGCAGGCTTACAAGATCGTCAAGCCGGGAACCGGCGAATACTATTATCTCTCCTACCGCCGCGCGATCGGCTTTGATTCCAACCTCTCCTATTTCCGGCACCTGGATCGGCTCAGCGTGCACAGCATCGATGCTGACTACGGCAGCTCGTCCTATCTTCTGTCGGCGCTGGCCGACGGTGAGAGCTACCAGGATGCGGCCAACAATATTACCGTCACCCAGCTCAGCCATAACAATGACTACACCACCATCCAGGTCGACTTCGGTTCGTCCCCCTGCATCACCGCCGCACCGAGTGTCGTGCTCTCGCCGAGTTCCCAGAGCGCTGCCGCCGGAACGCAGCTCAGCTACACCGTATCGGTCACCAATAACGACAGCTTCG
>PKTZ01000113.1 GCA_002868925.1 Desulfuromonas sp.
CTCGGCAAGAAGGATGTCCCGGGCCGGCCGTTGATTTACGGAACGAGCAAGGAATTTCTCGAGTTTTTCGGGATGCGCGACCTCTCCGCCCTGCCGACCCTGAAGGAGTTCAGTGATCTCTCACCCGAGCTGTCCGAGGTCGAAGCACAGTCTCTACCTTTCGATGCGCCGCAGGAGAGTGAGAGCGAAGAGACTGCGGACGAAGCATAAAACCGGGCAGATGTCCGGTTTTTTTATCTTATGGCCAAACAAAGATTGCAAAAAATTATCGCCGCGGCCGGTCTCGCTTCACGTCGCAAGGCGGAGAGCTGGATCGAGTCCGGCCGGGTGACGGTCAACGGGCGGGTGGCGACGATCGGGGAAAGCGCCGATGTCGAGACCGACACGATAACCGTTGATGGTAGGCCGGTCGGACGGCCGGAGCAGAAGGTATATATCCTGCTGAATAAGCCGTCGGGATACGTGACGTCGCTCAGCGATCCGGAGGGGCGGGCGGTGGTGACCGAGCTTCTATCGGATGTCACTGAGCGGGTGGTCCCGGTCGGACGACTTGATCTGACCACGGAAGGACTGTTGCTGATGACCAACGATGGTGAACTGGCTCAGCAATTGGCTCACCCGAGCTTTCACGTCGACAAAACTTACCTCGTCCGGGTGCGGGGGGAGGTGACCCCGACGACGATAAAAAGTCTTGAGCAGGGGGTCATGCTCGAGGACGGCCCGACCGCACCGGCCGTGGTCGAGGCCGGGCGCAGCAGCGGCAGTCACTCCTGGTTGAAAATAACCATCCACGAAGGGCGCAACCGGCAGGTCAGGCGGATGTGTGAAGCGCTCGGCTATCCGGTCAGTCGCCTGCGCCGGATCGGCTACGCGTTCCTCACCGACGATAAACTCGATGTCGGTCGTTATCGCCACCTTACGCTACGTGAAGTCGAACGGCTTAAGAAACTTAACGAAAAACATAAGCCGGGCCGGGGAAGGGGAAAAGCAAAATGCTGACATTCGATTATACCCACATGATGTCCGATGTCATTGGCGACCGTTGCGGTATTACCGAGGCCGAACTCGAAAGATTTTGCGGGCCTGTTGCAAAAATCGATGAACAGCTCCGGGCCGCTTACGATAAGGGGGAGCTCCCTTTTTATGATCTTCCTTTTCAAAAAGGGGTGAAAGCAATTGTCGAGCTTGCCGATGACCTGGCCGGCCGTTTCGATAATCTGCTTGTCCTCGGGATCGGCGGGTCGGCGCTCGGGACCACCGCCGTCGCAACGGCCCTGTTGCCGACGCACTGGAACCTGCTCTCTACCGAAAGTAGAGCGGGGCGGCCGCGTCTTTTCGTGCTCGACAACGTCGACCCGGCCGGGATTGAGGGGACGCTGTCGCTGCTCGAACCGGAGCGGACCTGTTTTTGCGTGATCAGCAAGTCGGGGACGACGGTCGAGACGATGAGCCAGTTCCTGTTCGCCCGGGAGTGGATAAAAAATGCGGTCGGAGATAAGTATAAGGACCATTTCGTCATGATCACCGACCCGGAGACGGGAGTTCTTAGGCAGTTGGTGGATGACGAAGGGTACCGTAGCTGCAGTGTCCCGCCGGGGGTCGGTGGCCGCTTTTCGGTATTCACCGCCGTCGGCCTGTTGCCGCTCGCCGCGACCGGAGTCGATATCGAGAAACTACTCGCCGGTGCAGCTACGATCAGTCCGCAGCTGCGCTCACCCGATCTCTTCGCCAACCCGGCCTATCTCAACGGGGTTCTGCAGTATGTCGCCTTCGGTAAGGGGATGCCGATCAGCGTGATGATGCCGTACAGTGACCAGCTGCGGGATGTCGCCGACTGGTACAGTCAGCTCTGGGCCGAAAGCCTCGGCAAAAAGATGGACCTGAACGGCAAGTCGGTACACACCGGACCGACCCCGGTCAAGGCGCTCGGCGCGACCGATCAGCACTCGCAGTTGCAGCTCTATATGGAAGGTCCCTTCGACAAAGTTGTAACCTTCCTGGCGACCGACGGCATGGCCGATACGGTCATTCCGGCCGCGCCCGATATCCCGGAACTCGATTATCTCGGCGGCCAAAGCTTTGCCAGCCTGCTTGCCAGTGAGCAGCGGGCGACGGCCGTCGCCCTGGCCCGGGCCGGACGTCCAAATTGCACGATCCATCTCAACGAATTCGGTCCGGAGGCGGTTGGGGCGCTGCTTTTCCTGTTTGAAGTACAGACCGTTTTTGCCGGTGCCTTGTTCGGAGTTGATCCCCTCGATCAGCCCGGGGTCGAGGCAGGCAAGAACCTGACTTACGGTTTTATGGGACGGCCCGGGTTTGCATCTTTCCGGGAGGAAGTTGAAGATTGGGAAAAGCTCATAAAAACAAGGGCTTTAGTAGTCGATTGAAGTCCGTTATAGCTTGACACTTGCTTGTTCAGTACTATACAGTAATTATTTGTATTTAACGGTAATTGAGGGGTGAATTTTGGCGAAAAAAGATAAACATTTAGCCGCTGCGCAAAAGGCGATTCAGAAGGGTCAGACGCCCAAGGCGATCAAGGAATACCAGAAGATCGTCGAGCTCGATCCGAAGGATATCCGTGCGCACCAAAAGCTGGCTGATCTGTTCGCCAAGAACAAGCAGAACGCCGAAGCCCTCGAATCGTACGAAAAAGTCGCCAAGCATTACGCCGAGCGTGGTTTTTACCTCAAGGCGATCGCCGTCTACAAGCAGATGCAAAAGGTCGACCCTTCGCAGTTGAGCATCTATGCCGAGTTGGCTGACCTCAACGAGAAACAGGGTCTGACCGGCAATGCCCTTTCCGAGTACCGCACCCTTGCCACCGCCTACGAAAAGAACGAGATGCCGGGCGAGGCGATCAATATCCTGCAGAAAATGAAGGGGCTCGACCCGGAGAACCTGAATGTGCGGGTCAAGATCGCCGAACTTTACGCCTTTCTCAACGACGCGGAGAAGGGGAAGGAGGAGTTTGAGGAGGTTCTCGAGGTCCTTCGCAAGAGTGAAAACTTCGATAAGATCCTGAAACTCTACGAAATATTCATGCCGCTCTTCCCGGATGAGGAGGGGATGGCCGCCGGCCTGGCTGAAGCCTACCTGCGCGCCGGAAAGATCGACAAGAGTCTGAAGCTGCTGCAGGCCGAGTTCAAGAAGAACAAGGATGACAAGAATGTTCTGCAGATGATGGCCGAATGCTATCGCCATCAGAAGGATTACGAGAACGAGCGCCTCACCCTGCAGCACCTGTTGACCCTCGCCGGCAAGAATCTCGGTTATCGTCTCAAGTACGTCCGCGCCTGTCTCAACCAGGGAGAGAACGATCGGGCCCTGTACGAGCTCGAAGAGTGGAAGGAAGCCCTGTTCAAGGCCGAGAAGATCGATTCCCTGAAAGATTGCTACGAACGTCTGCACGAGCAGTTGCCGAACGAGGAGCAGGTTGCCCGGACCCTCAAGTCGATCTACGAGGTGACCGGGGAGAAGGATAAGCTAAAAGAGGTCGCGACGACATTGTCGGAGGATTCCGGCACCGAACTCGGTTTCGTGCAAAGCGCCGCCGAGGACGAGGTTATCGATGACTCGATCATGGCCGATATCAGCGATGACCTCGAAGATATCCAGGTCGGAGAGGGTGACCTGGTCGACGACCAGGAGGAGGTCCCGCTCGATATCCTCGAAGGTCCCCTCGATTCGATCCTCACCTCCGGTGCTGAGACTTCCGAAGAGGTTGCCGAGGAGCCATCCATTGCCGAAGAGACTCCTGTAGTCGAAAAGATCGATGCGGTTGAAGAGATCGAGGAACTCGAAGAGATTGAAGAGCTCGAAGAAATAGAGGAACTCGAAGAGATTGAAGAGCTCGAAGAAATTGAAGAACTCGAAGAAGTAGAGCTTGAAGTTGACACCGGACAGGAAGTTGAACTTGATGTCGAATTGGAGCTCGAATCCGGGGATGATGAAGATATCCTCGAATTGGGTGAAGAAGACCTGCAGGTCGTAGAAGAACTCGATCCGGCAAGTGCGCTCGAGGAAGCAACCTTCTACCTGCAGCAGGGCCTTCTCGATGAGGCGGAAAATATCTGCAACACGATCCTCGAGACGGTTCCGGACTATGAAGCGGCTCGCGATAAGTTGGCTGAAATCGAGCAGAGAAGAGCGGAGCCGGAAGAGGAGGAGGTCGCAGAAGAGGAAGAGACGGCCGAGGAGTTCGTCGATATCGCTTCCGATATTATGGATGCTGCCGATGGTCTCCTTTCGGGAGATGCCGGTGAATTTGATCTTGCGGCCGATTTTTCAAACCCGGATGAGGGCAAAGCCGACGAAGTCAGCCTCGAAGATGCCGAGTCACACTACAATCTCGGTATCGCTTACAAGGAAATGGGGCTGGTCGATGATGCTATTGCCGAGTTCGACAAGGCGATGCGTCACCCGACCCGCCTGATCGACAGCCTTGCGCTCAAGGCTCTCTGTCTGGCCGAGACCGGTGCTTTCGACGAAGCTGAGCAGTTCTTCTGGGCGGTACTCGAACAGCCGAATCTGAGCGAAGAAGAGCGGCGCGGAGTCCAGTTCGAACTCGGTCTGTTCTACGAAAATCTCGGACGGGTCGATGAAGCGATAAACGTCATCGAGGAGGTCGCCGCCACCGACCCCAATTATCGCAACGCCGGCGATAAAGTCGCAGCGTTGAAGTCCGGTCAATCAGATTCCCCTGCAGGATCTGCTGGAAAAAACGCGAAAGACCGTGTATCCTACATCTGATAATTCAAATACAGGTGGGGGCAGATGAGTTACCTAGAGTATTTTGGCCTGGAGTTGGAGCCTTTTTCCAACGCTCCGGATGCACGGTTTTATTTCGACAGTGATCAGCATTCGCAGGCGCTTCTGCGCCTGATGTACGCGGTCAACTCCGATAAGGGGCTGGCCGTTCTCGTTGGGGGGGTCGGTAACGGCAAGACCACGCTCGCCCGGCGGATGCTCGATACCCTGGACGAGGAAAAATACGAATCATCGATGCTGGTCATGGTTCACTCCGGTATCGACCCGGAATGGATCCTGACCCGGATCGCGATGCAACTCGGGATCAAGGAGCCGGCGGCCGACCGGTTGACCGTTCTCAAGCAGCTCTATGAACGGTTGATCGAGATCGACAACCAGGGGCGCAAGGCGGTCATCCTGATCGACGAGGCGCAGATGCTGCAAAGCCGCGAGCTGATGGAGGAATTCCGCGGCCTGCTTAATCTCGAGATTCCCGGCAAGAAACTGATCAATATCGTCTTCTTCGGCCTGACCGAGATCGAGGATTGCCTCAAGCTCGACGAACCGTTGGCCCAGCGGGTGGCGGTTAAATACCATCTCAACTCGTTCAACGTCGATATTACAAAGTCCTACATCAATCATCGCCTTACCGTTGCCGGCGCCAAGCAGGCGATCTTCGATCCGCAGGCGATCCAGGCCATCCATAACTATTCCGGCGGTGTGCCGCGCCTGATCAACACCATCTGCGACAACTGCCTGTTCGAAACCCATATCCAAAAAGGGCCGATCGTTATGCCGAAAATCGTCGAGAGCGTCGCCGGCGACCTTGGCCTGCTCCAGCAGCCGGGCTCCGGTTTTGCCGAGACCGGTTACCAGGAAGATGACCTCGGCGAAATTGAGGATATGCTCGACCGCCTCGAGTTGAAGTGATCGCCGATATATCAGTATTGAAACGGCCGGCTTGTCCGGCCGTTTGTATTTGAAGGATATACAGGGTCAGCCATGCAACAAATAAGAATCCTGCCCGAGAATCTTTGTAACAAGATAGCCGCTGGCGAGGTAGTGGAGCGGCCCGCTTCGGTGGTCAAAGAACTGGTCGAAAATGCGATCGATGCCGGTGCCGATGAAGTTCTGGTCGATATCGAAGCCGGCGGCAAAAAGATGATCCGCATCCAGGACAATGGTTGCGGTATGAGCAAGGACGATACCTTCCTCGCTCTTGAGCGTCACGCTACAAGCAAGATTGCTTCCGATGACGACCTGTTCCGGCTGACCACCCTCGGTTTCCGCGGTGAGGCGTTGCCGTCGATCGCAGCGGTCTCCCGTCTGCTGCTGCAATCACGCGATCAACAGAGCGATTCGGGCTGGCGGATCAAAGTGAGCGGCGGCAAGGTGGAGCAGGCTGAAGCGACCGGAATGCCGGTCGGCACGTCGGTTGAGGTGCGTAACCTCTTTTTCAACACCCCGGCCCGCCGCAAGTTCCTGCGCCGCGATCAGACCGAGATCGGGCATATCGGTGATGTCGTCAGCCGCCAGGCGTTGGCCCGTCCCGAAATCCGGTTCCGGCTGGCTCATAATGGCCGGGTGTTGATCGATGCCCTGAAAACAGAGAAGATTGAGGAACGGGTCGCCGCGATCCTCGGCCGCGAGGCGGTGAGGGAAATGGTCCCGGCTACCTGTGAACGGCACGATCTGGCCCTGCACGGGCTGTTGTCACGCCCGCTCTACAACCGCTCGGCGACATCGGCCATATATACCTATATCAACGGTCGTTTCATCAGGGATCGCGTAGTCCAGCATGCGGTCCTCGATGGCTATCGTAACCTGATGCTCAAAGGACGCTACCCGGTTGTCGTCCTGTTCCTCGACCTGCCGCCTGACCAGGTCGATGTTAACGTTCATCCGACCAAACACGAGGTGCGATTCCGGGAACAGAGCCGTGTCCACGATTTCATAGCGTCGGCAGTGCGAGAGGCGTTACGGCCATCGGTCTCTTCGTCCGAGACGAGGGATGTTGATGACGAAGCCGTCGATCAGCAGGCACCGCCTTTCGAGCCTGGTGTTGAAAAGGTCGATAAAGTCGACCCGCGCCCATCCCGGCCCCTGTTCGAACCGTCGGCAGTCAAAGAGCCGCAAGCCGACTATTCGTTGCCACTGTCACCTGCTCCGAAGGAGAGGCAGACAACGGAACCATACCGGACCGAACCGAAACGACCGACTCCGTTTCCTCTCCCCTCGGATGCGGCTGCGGACGGTTCGTTCGGACGGATGCAGGTGATCGGCCAGTTCCGGGAGAGCTACCTGGTCTGCCAGGATGGCGACAGTCTGGTCCTGATCGACCAGCACGCCGCGCATGAACGGGTTGGCTTCGAGCGTCTGCGGCAGCAGTTTTATGGTGATGGCATCGAAAAGCAGAGCCTGCTCTTTCCGGTTGTCCTCGAATTCGATTTCCGCGAAGCGACCGAGCTTAAGCAGCGGGCGGAGCGTTTTTCCAGTCTCGGTTTTGATATCGAGGAGTTCGGCGGGAACTCATTTGTACTCAAGGCGGTTCCGCAGCTGCTCAAGGATTCGGAGGCCGAGAAGCTGGTTCGCGATGTCGCTTCCGAATTATCGGAACTGGGGGAGTCGAGCCGGGTTGAAGACACCTTCGATCACCTGCTGGCGACCATGGCCTGCCATTCGGTGATACGGGCCAACCAGAAACTCGGGCTCGACCAGATGCGAGCCCTGTTGCAGGCGCTCGACACCGTCGATTTCGGGGCGCATTGTCCACACGGTCGACCGGTGATGCAGCGGCTCTCCCTGGTCGAGATCGAACGTATGTTCAGGCGGGGGTGAATTTGAATCCGCGTTCCGATCGGAAAATCCCGGTTGTCGTTCTTTGCGGCCCGACCGCATCCGGTAAAACCGGGCTCGCCTGCAGTCTGGCCGAAAACTTCGATCTCGAGGTCGTCTCGGCCGATTCACGCCAGATCTACCGCAAGATGGATATCGGGACCGCCAAGCCGACAGCCGAGGAACGTGCCGTGGTTCCGCACCATCTACTCGACGTTGTTGATCCCGACGACGATTTCTCGGTTGCCGACTATGTCGATCTGGCGGGCCGGGCAATCAGTGAAATTGATCGACAGGGAAGGGTGCCGTTTGTCGTCGGCGGAACCGGGCTCTATATCCGGGCGCTGACCGATGGTTTGGCCGACACGCCGACCGGTGATGAAACATTGCGTCGCCGGCTGCAGCAGGACGAACAGGAGATGGGGGAAGGGACGCTCTACCGGCGTTTGCAGTCTGTCGACCCGGAGCAGGCCGCCAAGATTCATCCGAATAACCTGGTCCGTATCATCAGGGCGCTGGAGGTTTTCGAGTCGACCGGGATACCGCTCTCGCAATTTCAGCAGCGGCACCGGTTCGCCGATGAGCCGTACCGGGTGTTGAAAATTTACCTGAATCCACCACGTGCTAAGCTTTACCAAAGGATCGAGACCCGTGTCGATGCGATGCTCGCCGCCGGCCTGGTCGACGAGGTCAGATCGTTGCTTGCCGCCGGTTATGATCCGTCATTGAAGTCGATGAAGGCGATCGGTTATCGCGAGGTCGCTTCATTTCTTTCCGGCGTGATCGAATATGACGAGACGGTCGAGCTGATCAAAAGGGAGACGCGGCGTTATGCCAAAAGGCAAGACACCTGGTTTAAAAAGGAAAAATCAATAATTTCAGTTGATTCCTCGCGAGAAATTGATAAAATTCAGCCATCAATTGAATGTTTTCTATTGCAGAAAGGGAGTGGATATGGGCAAGACACCATTTAATATCCAGGACCAGTTCCTGAATCAGGCCCGCAAGGAGCGGGTCAAAGTTGCTATTTCAATGATGTCAGGTGAAAAGCTCGAAGGGTACATCAAGTCATTCGACAGCTTCTGTGTTCTGATCGAAGCTGACTGCGACGTGCTGCTCTACAAGCATGCCATTTCGATCATCACCTCCACCGACGGTTCGTTCCGTCTGCATGGTGGAAGAGAATAGACAGCTATCAGGTGCTGAGAAAACCGTAAGTCCCCGTTTGCAGGTTTCTGCAACGGGGACTTTGCGTTTGTAGTGAGTTATATATGGTAAAGATAGCCGACATCGCACCGGGCGGAATTGCCGAATCTCTCGCCCTGCTTCCCGGCGACCGGATCGTCGCCGTCGATGCGACGCCGGCTCACGATTTTCTCGACGTCATGCTTGCAGAGAAGGCTGAGGATGTGACCCTTTTTATCGAGCGGGAAGATGGCGAGTTGTGGGAACTGGAGATCGAGAAGGAGGCGGGGGAGCCGTTCGGTTTCGTACTGGAGCACCCGGAGCCGAAAAGCTGCGGCAATAACTGTGTTTTCTGTTTCGTTCACCAGCTGCCGAAGGGGATGCGCCGCACCCTTTATATCAAGGACGAAGATTATCGTTTCTCCTACCTGTACGGCTCCTACATTACCCTCTCTAATGTTACGGAAGACGATCTGACGCGGATTGTCGAACAGAAGCTCTCTCCGCTCTATATCTCGGTACATGCAGTCGATGACGAGCTGAGGGCAAAGATGCTGGGGCGGGAACTGCCGTCAATCATGCCGCTGTTGGAGCGCCTGGTCGATGCCGACATTGAGCTCCATACCCAGATTGTCGTCTGCCCCGGTGTTAACGACGGAGAGGCGCTTGAGCAGTCGGTGCTCGGTCTGGCCCGGTTCTATCCCGGGATTAAATCGCTGGCCCTGGTCCCGGTCGGCCTGACCCGTCACCGGGATGGACTCGCAGCGCTGCGGCCGGTTTCGGCGGCCGATGCGACAGATGTTCTTGATCGCCTTGATCAGTGGCAACATGATATGCTTGGAAAGGTCGGTAGCCGTTTCGTTTTTGCCGCCGATGAGTTTTACCTGAAGGCAGAGCGTGAGTTCCCCGCTTTGGCGACATATGAACAGTTGTCACAGCTCGAAAACGGCGTCGGCATGATCCCCTGTTTTCGCAGTGACGCAACAGAGGTTATTGCCGAGGCAGCAGGACTATCCTGTCCGGTTAATTTTTCCCTGATCACCGGATGGTCCTTCGAACTGGAGTTGTCACGGTTTCTATCCGAGTTGGAAGATGCGACCGGATGTCGGGCTCGCCTTTACGCTATCGAAAACAGCCTGTTTGGCGATTCGGTGACGGTTGCCGGCCTGGTCAGCGGTGGCGATATCGTCCGTCAGTTGAAAGGTCAGGAGCTCGGTGATGCTTTACTGGTCCCCGATGTCATGCTGCGCAGTGGGGAACAGCTTTTTTTGGATGACATGACCATCGAAATGCTGGGAAAGAGCTTATCGTGCCGGGTCATGGTTGTCGACAGCTCCCCGTGGGGCATACTGGATGCAGTTGAAATGCTGGTCGATGATGATCGATTGTGACAGGAAGCTACGAGAGGACAAACAATGATGAGAGATGACTTGTTTCGACAGGGGCAGAATGCGCTTGAGAGTGGTGAAGCGCAACAGGCGCTCGAGGTTTTCCGGAAGATCGAAAAGGAGAGCGGTTTTTCGACCGATGTCGGCGCACTCGTAGCCGAGGCCCTGGAGTCGCTCGGTCGCGTCAAGGAGGCGATCGAGACTCTCGAAAAGGTGGTTGCCGCTGATCCGGAGGATCTTGATTGTCGCTACGCCCTCGGCGATCTGTTGTTCGAACAGAACAATTTCGATACGGCGCAGCAGGTCTACGAATCGATTATCGCCGATGCGCCGGACGAGTCAGATGCCTGGGTGAGTGTCGGCTTGATCCATTTCCACCAGAATAGGATCGATGCGGCGGCCGATTGCTACGAGAAGGCGTTACAATTGAGCCCCGATTCGACCTTCGCCCTGAACTCGCTCGGTGACGCGTTCTTCGCCCGGGGCGAGATGGAAAGAGCGCAGTCGACTTTCCAGGATGTTATCGATCTCGACCCGGAGGACCCACAGGCCCATTACAACTTGGCCGAAATACATTACGACAACGGCGATCTCGAACAGGCGGAACTGTGCTGTAAGAAAGCGCTGGAGTGCGACCCCGGTTTTTCTTATGCCTACTTGACGCTCGGTAATCTCTACCTGGATCGGGACGACAGCGAGAATGCGCTTCACAATTTCCAGGAGTTCCTGCTCCATGAAAATTCGCCGGCGGCCGAGGATATCCGATCCGAAGTTGCTGCTGTCGTCGATGGGCTGAAAGAAGAACAGCAGGGGGCAAAGCGGAAGCGCTGATTATGACCAATCTGCTTAAGGGGTTTGCCATCCTGCTGCTGTTGCAGTTTGTCGGAGAAACGATCGTGCGCGGGGCCGATCTGACGATGCCGGGCAATGTCGTCGGCATGGTTTTGCTTCTACTGCTCCTGTTGAAAGGGATTATCCCGATTGAAGCGGTTGAAGAGGCTGCCGATCTGCTGTTGTCGCATCTGGCACTATTTTTCGTTCCGGCCGGGGTCGGGGTGATGGTCTATTTTGACCTGATCGCGGACCAGTGGCTGCCGATTAGTGTGGCGACAGTGCTGAGCAGTTTCGTCGTTATGGCCGTGACCGGCTGGGTTACCCAGAAGATGGAGCAGGGGGAGGCGACGGATGCTGAATGAGTTGACGGCGACCCCGCTGTTCGGAATCGGGTTGACCCTCGTTGTTTACGTCGTCGCGCAAAAGATTTATATCCGCTTCCGCAGTCTTTTTCTCAACCCGGTGGCGGTGACCATCCTGATGATTATCGTCCTGTTGTTGTTGCTTGAAATCCCCTACGGATCGTACCGGAAGGGTGGCGACATGATCCTGTTCCTACTCGGACCGTCGGTTGTCGCTCTGGCCCTGCCGCTCTATCGTAAACGGAGTGAAATTAACCGTAACCGCTGGCCGATCCTGGCCGGTGTCTTCTGCGGGGCGGCCGGTTCAATTGCCAGCGCCTGCGGAATCGCCTGGGTGCTCGGAGCGAGCCGTGAAGTTGTCTGGTCGATTTCGCCGAAATCGGTGACAACGCCGATCGCCATCGGATTAAGCGAGCAGGTCGGCGGGGTTGTCGAATTGACGGCAGCAATCGTGGTCGTGACCGGTTGCCTCGGTGCCATCTGTGGCCCCGAGTTCTGCCGGAAAATCGGTCTTCGTTCCGAAACTGCGATCGGCCTTGCAGTCGGAACCGCCGCGCACGGTATCGGTACTGCCCGGATGCTGGAAGTTAGTCGTTTGGGAGGGGCCGTCGCCGGTCTGGCCATTGGTCTGAATGGGCTGATGACCGCATTTTTACTCCCTTTGTTGTTCCTCATTTTCGGTTAATGAGTAATAGCGATACGGCCGAGGGGCGGTTGTTGAAATAAAAAAGGCAGATCCTGATCGGATCTGCCTTTTTAGTTTTTGAATGAGAATGCGGATTAACGTCCGGCTGCTCGTTTGGAAGCTTTGAGCGGGTTGATCTTCTGCTGGATGTTTTCGATCTCGACTTTCTGGTGGGTCGCGAAGTTGCACAGGCCACCGGTCCATTTTTTCTCGGGAGCCGGGTAGGAGGTGCAAACCGGACCGATGCTGCTGTCAACGATACGCTCACAACCTTCACATGCTTCTACGACGTTATGGCAGGAATTGCCGACGAAAGTACAACCACTCTTCTTCCAGAAATTGCATTCAACACCGGGTTGAATTGTTTGACACTGCATTGGGGATGCCTCCTCGTACATATGTGCTTAAAGTTTCGAGTCTGAACCACGTATATTCCTCTAACTTGCAGTTCATTGTCAATTGTTTTTTGATGTTTTATTTGAAAAATTCGGCGTCTTGCCACGATGACCCATAGCGGTCTTTCTCCGAGACTTTCGGTGAAATGTTGGAGGGCCAGTCGATCCCGACTTCCGGGTCGTCCCAAGCGATACAGCGTTCGGATTCGGGAGCGTAGAGGGCTGTGGTTTTATAGAGGAAATCGGCCGACTCTGAAAGGACGAGAAATCCGTGCGCGAATCCTTCCGGGATCCATATCTGTTTCTTGTTTTCAGCGGACAGGATTTCGCCCACCCATTGACCGAAGGTCGAAGAGCCTTTGCGGATATCTACAGCTACGTCGAAAACCTCTCCGGCAACGACCCGGACCAGTTTGCCCTGTGCGTACGGTGGCAATTGGTAGTGTAATCCTCGTAACACACCTCGTCTTGAACGGGAATGATTGTCCTGCACAAAATCAACGTTCAGGCCGGTAGCGGTACGAAACTTTTCCTTATTGAAGCTTTCAAAGAAAAATCCCCGTTCGTCGCCGAATACCTGTGGCTGCAGAACCAGAACTTCGGGGATAGCGGTCTTGATGGCGTCCATCAGAACTTTTCCTCATTGAGGACCATTTCAAGGTACTCACGGTAGCTAGAATTTGGGGTGTCTTCGATGATAGCGCTCATCCCGGCGCGGTCGATGAACCCTTTGCGGTAGGCCACCTCCTCAAGGCAGGCGATCTTCAGCCCCTGTCTTGCCTCGAGAGTGCCGATGAAGTGGCTTGCCTCGAGCAGGCTGAGGTGGGTCCCGGTGTCGAGCCAGGCAACGCCCCGCCCGAGGTTCTGTACCATCAACTCCCCCTTGGCCAGGTACGCCCGGTTGAGGTCGGTAATCTCAAGTTCTCCCCGGGCTGAAGGGGTCAGCTGTTTGGTCATGGTGACGACGTTTTCATCGTAGAGGTAAAGGCCGGGGACCGCGTAATGCGACTTCGGCTTGGTCGGCTTCTCCTCGATATCGATCGCTTTACCCTCGCGGTCGAATTCAACGACGCCGTACCGTTCCGGATCCTTGACCGTGTAACCGAATATCGTTGCCCCCTTCGCGAAATCGGAAAAAATCCGGGCAACGTCGAGTTTGCCGTAAAAGATGTTGTCACCGAGGATCAGGCTGACCGCTTCACCATCGATAAACTCCTCGCCGACAAGGAACGCCTGGGCGATACCCTTCGGCTCCGGCTGGACCGCATAGGAGATCTTGATGCCGTAGCGGGAGCCGTCGCCGAGCAGTTGCTCGAAGCGGGGCGTATCGTGCGGGGTCGAGATGATCAGGATATCCTGAATCCCGGCCAGCATCAGGGTCGAGAGCGGGTAGTAGATCATCGGTTTGTCGTAGACCGGCTGCAGTTGTTTGCTGGCAACCATGGTCAATGGATAGAGCCGGGTGCCGGCACCGCCGGCGAGAACAATTCCTTTTTTAATTCCGGACATTGCTTTTCCTCTGTTAATCGATTCGAATGTCAAAGTAACGGCACAGACCATCCTCCCACTCGGGAGGCGTAACGCCTGTTGCCGTTTTATATTTGTTATTGGACAAGACCGAATAGGCCGGTCGTTTTGCCGGCAGTGGAAATTCGTCGGTCGTGATCGGTTCGATGCTTTCGGCCTTTACTTCTAAACCGCGTACTTTGGCCAGAGCAATGATCTCTTCGGCGAAGCGGTGCCAGCTGCAACGGCCGGAGTTGCTGAAATGGTAGATGCCGAACGGGGCTTTTTTGTCGATTAGATGAAAAATCGCGTCGGCCAGATCGGCGGTGAAGGTCGGGGCTCCGACCTGGTCGGAGACAACCCGCAGTTGCTCTCGTTCGACAGCGAGCCGAAGCATGGTCTCGACGAAGTTTTTGCCTCCCGGCCCGTAAAGCCAGCTCGTCCGGACGATGTAATAATCGGACAGGCCGCTATCCAAAATCGCCTGCTCCCCCGTCAGTTTACTTAGGCCGTATGCCGACTGTGGGTCGGTTTGCGTCTCTTCCCGGTAGGGTGAATCATTTTCTCCTGAGAAGACGTAATCGGTTGAGATATGGACCAGGATCGCATTGTTAATCCGGGCCGCTTCTGCCAGGTGACCAACTCCGGTGCCATTGACCCGCATCGCCAACTCTTTGTTCGATTCGCAGCCGTCGACATCGGTATAGGCGGCGCAATTGATGATCAGGTCGGGACTATCCTCTGCGACCAGAGTCAATACCTGATCGCGGTCGGTGAGGTCGAAATCAGGCAGGTCAACGCCGGTTATATCGTAACCGCTTGGCGCTCTTTGAATAACCATCCGGGCCAGCATCCCCGCGGCACCGACCAGAAAGATATTTTTGCGATTGTTTGCCATTATCGATCTTTGTACATCTTGTCATAGTAGTCGCGGTAGGAACCGCTGAGGATGGCTTCAACCCATTCCGGGTTGGTCAGGTACCACTCTACGGTCTCCCTGATCCCTCCGGAAAAGTCAACGGTCGGCTCCCACCCGAGCTCGTTCTTAATTTTCGACGCATCGATGGCGTAGCGCCGGTCGTGTCCCGGTCGATCGGTAACGAAGCGGATCAGCGAGCGTCGCGAGCTGTTGTCGGGCAGTGGACTGGCTACTTCGTCGAGAATATCGCAGATAGTATGCACAACCTCGATGTTCTGTTTTTCACTGTTGCCGCCGACATTGTAGGTTTCGCCGAGTCTTCCGCTTTTCAGCACGGTCAGGATCGCCTGACAGTGATCGACGACATAGAGCCAGTCGCGGACATTCTTGCCGTCGCCGTAGACCGGAAGCTCCTTGCCCTGCAGGGCATTGTTGATGATCAGCGGAATCAGCTTCTCCGGAAACTGGTATGGGCCGTAGTTGTTGGAGCAGTTGGTCATCAGGGTCGGCAGGCCGTAGGTGTGGAAATATGCGCTGACCAGGTGGTCCGAAGAGGCCTTGCTCGCCGAGTAGGGCGAGTGAGGGTCGTACGGTGTGGTTTCGGAAAACAGGCCGGTCTCGCCGAGTGAGCCGTAGACTTCATCGGTGCTGACGTGCAGAAACCTGAAATTCTGGTTCTGCCCCGATTCGAAATATTTCCGGGCCGTCTCGAGCAGGGCGAAGGTGCCGATGATGTTGGTCTGGATAAACTCGGCCGGGCCGTGAATGCTCCGGTCGACGTGTGATTCGGCGGCAAAATGCACCACTGCCGAAAACTGCTCTTTGGTAAAGAGCACTTCGAGCAGGTCCCGGTCGCAGATATCCCCCTCGACGAACCGGTAGCGTGTATTTTCGGCAAGATCGGCCAGGTTGCCGAGGTTGCCGGCATAGGTCAACTTGTCGAGGTTGACCACCCGGCAGTCCGGCTCCGAAGTGAGCAGGTGCCTGACGAAGTTTGAGCCGATAAAACCGGCGCCGCCGGTGACGAGATAGGTTGTCATGAAGAACCTCTTGCTGTTTGAATTTGTAACGGAGTGGATTATACATATTTTCATTTAAATCGGCTACAGGAACGAAAAATATTTAATAATCGAGCTGTTGACCCGCTTACATTGTCTCGGCTATTCTTGCCGTCCGGGAGTGACACGAAATGAATCATGAAAACTGGGAAGCGCGATGTCAACGCTGCGGGCGGTGTTGTTACGAGAAAATCGAGTACGAGGGACGGGTCTATTATACCGACAAACCGTGCGACAAGCTCGACCTGAAGACCTGCCTCTGCACCGTTTACGAAGATCGCCTCCGGGAAAAACCGGAGTGCATTCCTCTTGATAAGGATACGCTGCAGCGCGGTATCCTTCCCGGGGATTGTCCTTATGTTGCCGATATCCCCGATTACAATACGCCACAACTGATCGAAGACGAGTAGATGAACCTGCTGTTGATCGCCGGCACCTCGTTCGCCCTCGGTTTCTCCGGGGCGATGATGCCGGGCCCACTACTGACCCTGACCATCGCCGAGACCGTACGCCGCGGCCCGATCGCCGGACCGATGCTGATTCTCGGACATGCCCTCCTCGAAGGACTGGTTGTGCTGCTGCTCTTTTTCGGGGCGGCCGAGCTAATCACCCATCCGGCGGTGTTCGTCACCGTTGCCCTGCTCGGTGGCGGGATGATGGTCTGGATGGGCTACTCCATGCTACGCGGCCTCGGATCTTTGAGCCTTGATCTCACCGCGGGACAGACTTCCGGCCTGCATCCGGTCGTCGCCGGCGCGGCGATCAGCCTGGCCAATCCATATTTCACCATCTGGTGGGCTACGATCGGTCTCAGTTACCTGCTGGTCGCGCATGAAGCCGGACCGTTCGGCGTTCTGGTTTTCTATCTCTGTCACATCTCATCCGATCTCGTCTGGTACGGCTTTATCTCCGGCACCATCTCCTACGGTAAACGATTCTTGTCGGATCGCGGTTACCGCATCATGGTCGGGGTCTGTGCCCTGTTTATGATCGGTTTTGGACTCTTCTTCGGCTGGCGCGGACTCGGCGCTCTTTAGTTCAGGTGTCAGCCAAAAGGAAGATTTCCCGCAACGCTTTCTCCCGGTAATCGAAGATTTCCTCAAGCTGCCTTCGCACGATCAAGTCGTGGGTAAGGGCACCGACAGGACCGAACGGTAACTCGTAGTCGATCCGGTCGATCATTCGGCTACTATCGCCCCCGATCGGTTCGAGCTTGTGAAAGTGACGCCAGCTTTTGTACGGTCCTTCGAGTTGGGTATCGACGAATGATTCGCCCGGGACGATGTCTGAAATTTCGGTCAGCCACTCCCGTTTTCCGAAAAGCGGGATACTGATCTGGTAACGGATTAGCAGACCATCATACATCTGATCAGGAACGTCGGAGATGATCCTGAACTTGAGCTCGGGCGGGGTGATTTGGTCGAGGTTGCGCGGGGTGGCGATGAACTGCCACAGCGTGTCGGCGTCGATGGCGATATCGACCTGTCTCTCCAGTCGGTACATGGTAAAAGTTTATCGTAGATTGGGCGGTTTTCAGCAAGCTGCAAGTCTCGTCGGTGCCGTTTATGTGGCTCTCGAACCTGTGATTGGTTTCAAGGAGCAACAACGCCGATGATTCCAACGATGGTGTCTTGGTTTTCCCCCTATAGCTCTTAAGGNTAGCTCTTAAGGTGAAAGTGAGCCAGAGTATTTCCTTGAACGCAGACCGACTGAGACAGCAACGGGAGACGAACCGTGATCGCCTCAAGGCGATTTCCTTACCACTAAAATTCAAAAGAGGACATACTGGCCCCACGATTCTAAAATTCGTAAAATTCGGTGACAGTTACCGAATTTCCAGATTGCATACAACCGAAGAGACGCATTGCAATGCGGCCTTGTAACCCGGGACTGTCCCCTCGCTTTACCGGGGGCTGTTCCATATGTTTATGGGCCAAGAAACCATACATCTTCGCACCGCAAAGACCTGGGACAGCTCCCGTGTCGGGACAGTCCCGGGTTTTCTGTGTTCGACCTTTCAACTCTTCCTCGAAAAAAGGTAACTGTCACCGAATTTTAAACAAAAAAGGGCCCGGAAATTCCGGGCCCTTTGCAATGAATCATGTTGTTTCCGATCAACCGAGGATCGCCTTGAGGTCCTCTTCGGCAGTAGTGATCGGTCCAATGTTGAAGTTCTCTACCAGGAAGTTGAGCACGTTCGGGGTGATGAACGCCGGCAGGCTCGGCCCGATCTTAATGTTCTTGATCCCGAGGTAGAGCAGGGTCAGCAGGATGGTAACCGCCTTTTGCTCGTACCAGGAGAGGACCAGGGAGAGAGGCAGGTCGTTGACCTCGCACTCGAACGCCTCGGAGAGGGCGACCGCGATTTTGATAGCCGAGTAGGCGTCGTTGCACTGACCGACGTCGAGCAGGCGCGGGATGCCGCCGATATCACCGAACTCGAGCTTGTTGAAACGGAACTTGCCGCAGGCGAGGGTCAGGATAACAGTGTCGTCCGGTGCCTGCTCGGCGAAATCGGTGTAGTAGTTACGTCCCGGCTTGGCGCCGTCGCAGCCGCCGACCAGGAAGAAGTGCCGGATCTCGCCCGACTTGACCGCGTCGATCACCTTGTCAGCGACACCGAGCACGGCGTTGTGACCGAAGCCGGTGAGGATCTCCTGTCCCGGGATGTCATCGAAGCCGTCGCAGGCGAGCGCCTTGTCGATCACCTCGGAGAAGTCCCAGCCCTCGACATGCTTGACGTCGGGCCACTGGACCAGGCCCCAGGTGAAGAGGCGA
>PKTZ01000184.1 GCA_002868925.1 Desulfuromonas sp.
GATGCTCCTTCTTCCCAGGCCGAGCAGAGAACCTTTGCTGCCTTCGCAGCCCAGAATGATATGCTCTACTATCTGGTGGTCCCGGAAAATATCCGCCAGCGGGCCGAAGCGACCTTGGCCATGATTGAAGAGAAGAAGCAGCGCGCCACCTTTGTCCTGCCGCTGCCGATATGATCTGTTTATTGCCAATCAGCTGACATCCCGATTCCCCTCGACGTAACCCGGTTGCCGCTTCCCAAAATAATACCTTTTTGATACATTGATAATTCAATGTTTCTTTTCCCCTGGAGTGATGCGTGATGAAGAGAATCTCTGTTTTAATCCTGATGCTTTTGCTGTCGGTCTCATCGGCATTTGCCCTGGTCGACCTGTTTGAGTTGCAGTCCAGTGCCGAGGCGGGTGATGTCAATGCCCAGTTCGAGCTCGGACGGATGTACGAGACCGGCGAAGGGGCCTATGTCGACTATTACGAATCGGTCCGGTGGTATGAAATGGCGGTCGCCCAGGGTCTGCGCGAGGCGCAGCTCAACCTCGGTCGCATGTATGCCCGGGGGCAGGGAGTGCCGCCCGATATGGAGCGTGCCGCAGAACTCTACCGGCTGGCGGCAGAGCAGAAGCAGCCGGAAGCAGCGAGCAATCTGGCGATGCTCTATTTCGCCGGGGAAGGGGTCCCCAGGGATGTCGCCGAGGCGGCCAAGTGGTTCAAGGTCGCGGCTGAATACGGAGATGAAGAAGCTCAATACAACCTCGGTCTGATTTATCGAGATGGAATCAACGTCGCCAAGAACGGGCCCGAGGCGTTGAACTACTTCAACCAGGCGGCGCAGCAGGGACACCTCAAGGCGAGCCTGGCCGCGGCCGATATGTACTTTTTTGGTCAGGGTGTCGGTGCCGATATGGCCAAGGCGGCCGAGCTCTACAAGCGGCCGGCCGAGGCGGGAGAAATGAGGGCCCAGCAGCAGCTGGCCGATTTCTATTACGAAGGAAAGGGCGTCGGTCAGGATTACCGACAAGCGGCGCAGTGGTATCGTAAGGTTGCCGCTCAGGGGGATGCCGATGCCCAATATATCCTCGGGGTGATGCATGCCGAGGGTCAGGGCGTGATGCGCAGCGATCGTGAAGCGGTGAACTGGTACCGGAAGGCCGCGATGCAGGGGCAGGTCGAAGCCGAGACCAGCCTCGGCCTGATGTACCGCCAAGGGCGCGGCGTCGAGCAGAGCGACAAGGAGGCTTTTCGCTGGTTCGAGAAGGCGGCGCACAAGGGAGAACCGGCAGCCCAGTTCAACCTTGCCGACTATTATCTTAATGGGAAAGGCGTGCTTGCCGACCCCGTTAAATGTTACGCCTGGGTCATGCTCGCCGCCGAGCAGGGGAACAGCGATGCGGCCAGCGCCCTGCCACAGGTTAAAGGACTTCTTAACCCCTCACAACAGTCGATGGCCGAAGTCGAGGCGCGCAAGTACCGGGCCGGCTACGCTCGCTGAAAAATAGTCTTCTTTCTGCTTGACATCGCTGGAGGCATGGTATATAAAAATCCCCCTGTTGTGCATAGCCGTGACGGTCTCGACAACCCCTTGAATTTAAAGGGAAAGGCGATATCGACGGTTTTCCCGACCGATCATCGAAATATACCGACAGCTTCCCCGGGAGGCGCGGTTGAAATTTTCAGGCGGTGTAGCTCAGTTGGTTAGAGCATGCGGCTCATATCCGCAGTGTCCGGAGTTCGAATCTCTGCACCGCCACCATTTCACAAGGCCCTTTCCGTATCGCGGAGAGGGCCTTTGCTTTTTCGTAGCCAGAGGCTGAAATGCTCGAAGCTTTCGCAAAAATCCTGCGAGATAACCGGTTCGTTTCCCCCGGCGAAAAGATTCTGGCCGCGGTCAGCGGCGGCGCCGATTCGATGGCGCTGCTCGATCTGCTTCGGCGTTTAGCGCCGGAGTACGGCTTCGAGCTGGTGGTGGCGCACCTCGATCATGGCTTGCGGGATGAAAGCCACGCCGATGCCGAATTTGTCGCGGCCTATTGCCGGCAGCACGGTTTGCCGCTGACGGTCGAGGCGGTCGATGTCGCGGCACTGGCCGCCGATCGGGGTGACGGGATCGAGAATACGGCACGAACGGTCCGGCGTGAATTTTTGCAAAGGGTTGCCAGTGAACAGGGATGTGCCCGGGTGGCGCTAGCACATCACGCCGACGACCAGGCGGAGACACTTCTTTTCAGGCTGTTGCGAGGAAGCGGCTTGAGCGGCCTGGCAGCAATGCGCCTGCAGAAAGGGATCTTCCTCCGACCGCTGCTCCCGTTCCGCCGGAGTGAACTGGAACGATACCTGAAGGGAAGAGGGCTTGACTGGCGGGAGGATGACAGCAATCGTGATCTCCGGTTCTCCCGGAATCGTATCCGCAACCGGCTGCTGCCGGAGTTGCTGGAATACAACCCAAAAGTGGTCGAAGCGTTGAACCGGACCAGCCGACAGGCCGCTGCCGAAGAAGATTTCTGGGACGGCTATTGCGCCGAACTGATCGGCCGCTCCGGTCGTCAGATCGACAACCGTTACGAGCTGGATATCGAGCCGCTTCTGGAGCAGCACCCCGCTGCCCGGCGACGGGTGCTACGTTGCTTCCTCGGTCAGTTGCAGGGGTATCTGCTGGCGATCGAAGAGAAGCATATCACCCAGGTCGAAGAATTGATCACCGGTGACCGGCCGCAGGCCGATCTCGACCTGCCCGGGATCTGGGTCGCACGACGCTATCAGCGGTTGCTCTGTGCAAAAGCGGCTCCCGATTTCGAACAATTCGCACTGCTGATCGAACGGGAGGGTGAATATGAGTTGCCGACGGGACAGAGTCTGCAGGTTGAGCTTGCTACGCAGTGGCGGGATGATGACTCCGGCGACGAGGTGGTGCAATTCGATTCTGGCCAGGTCCGGTTGCCGCTGATCGTCCGTTCCCCCCGTCCCGGCGATCGATTCAGACCTTCCGGCATGAGCGGTACGAAATCGCTCAAGAATTACTTTGTCGATGCCAAGATCGACCGGGAAAGCCGTCAGCGAACGGCAGTTGTTTGTGCAGGTGATGAGATCGTCTGGCTTGCCGGAAAAAGACGTTGCGACATGTATCATCCCGTCCCCGGAGAAGGAGCATTGAAACTTCGTGTTATAAACCTTGAACTTTCGACTGAATAACTTGTCGATCAATCATTTTTGTGATAAATTTTGACGTCATGTAAAGCCTTGTATTTCTGCACGATTACAACGAAAAACTCCACTCTCACATTGTAACTAGGGGGTAAGGTGAACCAATTCTATAAAAATCTCGCACTCTGGCTCGTTATCTGCCTTGTCATGATTATGCTGTTCAACATGATGGGCGAAAAAAACCAGGAACAAAAGCCGATCAGTTACACCGCTTTTTTGACGGCAGTCGAAGAGGGCCGGGTTCAGCAGATAACGGTACAGGGTTCCGATATCACCGGTACCTATGACGATGATACCCAATTCAAGACCTACTCCCCGGACGATCCGAACATGATCTCCGAACTCCGCTCGAAGGGAGTGACTATCGAGGCGAAACCGGATGAGGACAGCAGCTTCCTCTTTACCCTGCTCGTCTCCTGGGGGCCGATCCTGCTGCTGATCGCGGTCTGGATTTTCTTCATGCGGCAGATGCAGTCGGGCGGCGGCAAGGCGATGAGTTTCGGCAAGAGCCGCGCCAAGCTGCTCAACGATACGATGGCACGCATCACCTTCAACGATGTCGCC
>PKTZ01000165.1 GCA_002868925.1 Desulfuromonas sp.
CGATATTGACCTTTCCGTCTTTGACGGTGAAGTTGATATCGCCGTTATCGATATCAACGGTCTTAAGCTCCGGAACTCCGAGTAGCACAGCAATAGAATCAAGCGTCGGTATGCTCTGCAGCTTACCATCGGCCAGGCGCAGCGTACCCTGTCCGGTCAGTTTCTTCTTCGCCGTTTCAGTGATGGTTCCGGCCCCGGAGAAATTCATCTCGCCGCCGGCGACCCCTTCGAACGAACCGGCCAGATCAGGTTTGAGCATCTTGACCAGTTCGCCACCCTGGATCCCCTTAATATCGATTGCAGTTGCATACTTCAACCCCTTGACACCGAGATCGACGGTAGCGTTCTTCTGGATCTTGCCGCCGGCGAAAGCGGCCATCAGGCTGTCGAGACGGAAGACGTTCTTCTTCAGGCTTATTTTGATCGCCAGGTCGTTAACCGGGATACCGTTGTAGAGCAGTTTGCCGATATCGATTGCGCCGGTCATGGCGACCGGGATGTCGAACGGTCCGACCTCTTCGGTGTTTGCCTTTGCGACTTGTTCCTTTTTACCCTTCTTGCCCGTTCCATTTTTTTCCGCCGACTCCGCCGTTGACGGCAGCAACTTTTCAATATTGATCATATCTCCCTTCATCTTGAAATCGGCGGTCGGGATATCGTAGAGATTCTTTACTTCGGCGGTCATGGTCAAGGTTTGACCGTTGAGCGTTGTTTGCAGCTGCTTCAAGCTGGCCATATCATCATCGATTGCCGCATCGAAGGCGATATTTCCAGCAATCCCGAAATCGCGCACGCCCGGATCGTACTCTTTCGGAATCGAGGCGTAGATTTTTTCGAAGTCGGTCTTGGGCAGCGACAGTGTCCCCTTGACCTTTCCGTCGTCGCTCATGCCGCCGGCAAGATGCACCTTGATCCGGTTGAAAAACGCCTCGACATCGGCGCCCATCCCGGCGGCGTCGACCTGGCCGGACAAGCCGAGGTCATTGCCGTTCCAGGTTGCCGAAAGCTCAAGCGGGAATTTCTCAGTGAGCGAGACATTGTTTGCCTGGAGATTAAACTGGCTGACCTGGTGCTTCGCCTCCGGCTTGGCCGAACGGTCGATAAAGAGCAGCTGGCCATCTTCGATCGAGACCTTGGAGATATGCAGGTCGATCGGAGCCCCACCCCCGGTCTTTGCTGCCCCGGACCCGGCCCCGCCTCCTTTTTCAGAAGACTTCGTCTCCTCTTCTTCGGCAATGAGGTCGCTGAAGTTAAAGGACCCGTCTTCATTGCGGATGATCTCGAGACGTGGCCTGACTAGGGCAATTTCATCGACCTCGACCTTGAGCCGCAACAGCGCCCACAGGCTGTAGCGCAGCACCACCTTGTCGGCGGCGACGAACTCGCCGGCACCGTCCTTTTTGTGGACCGCCATATTCTGCAGGGAGATGCCTGAGAAAAGGCTGATGTCGATGTTTTCCAGATCGACCGTACGACCGAGGCTCTCCTCGGCCAGCGGCAACACGGTCTCCCGCACCCGCTCCGGAGTGATCAGCACCTTGGCCAGAACGATCAGAGATACGAACAGCACCACGACGACAGCGACAATAACCAGCAGATACGTTTTCTTCTTAGCCAATGCTTCCTCCGTAATTGATGCGATTAAAATGGATCTTCGACACCGGCGACCTCAAATACCGCCCGCCACTGCTCCTTGCTGACGGGCTGCACCGACAGACGATTCCCCTTCCTCAATACCCCCATACCGGCCAACACCGGATGACTGCGCAGAAAATCGCGGTCGAGCTGAAACGGCAGATGGCAGATATAGCTGACATCGACCATGTACCAGGTCGGATTTTGCGGATCGGACTTCGGATCGAAATGCTTTTCGGTCGGATCGAAGGCGGTAAAGTCGGGATAGCCTGAGCGCACGACCTGCGCCAGGCCGACGATAGCCGGCACCTTGGTGTTGCTGTGATAGAAGAGGACACCATCCCCTTCCGCGATCTCGTCGCGCAGGAAATTGCGGGCCTGGTAGTTGCGCACCCCGTCCCAGTGGTCGATACCGTCCGGC
>PKTZ01000125.1 GCA_002868925.1 Desulfuromonas sp.
GATGCTCAGACCACGGTCCGTGAAATCTATGGCATTTCGATCCGCCGGCACGGCCGGACGATCCATGTCGATATTGTCGGGAGTGGATTCTTGCGCAACATGGTCCGGGTCATCGTCGGCACCCTGATCGAGATCGGGATGGCCAAGCGGCCCATCACGTCGATCGGCGCGCTGTTGCAGTCGGGCTGTCGCGACCATTCGGGCATAACGGCTCCGCCGCAGGGACTCTGTCTGTTGCAGGTCTGGTACGACGGTTCTCCGGAAGTCTGGACGGCCGGGATGGAGCGGTGTCATTCCTGTCAGAAAAGCCTTGACAAGTAATATGAAATCATTTATTTTTCGTTTTTCTGTGAGCCCCGTACATATCACAGATTTTTATCATAGAGAGGAACATCAATGAGCACGCAAGTTGCTAAAGCTAAAGAAGTTAACCGTAGCTGGTATGTCGTCGATCTGAATGACAAGGTTCTTGGTCGCGCTGCTACCGAAATTGCCCGGGTTCTGCGGGGCAAGCACAAGCCGATTTATTCACCGAGTGTCGACACCGGCGATTTCGTTATCGTCCTCAACGCCGACAAGGTGAAGTTGACCGGTAACAAGCTTGCCGACAAGACCTACTACCACCACACCGGTTATCCCGGAGGGATCCGTTCGATCACTGCCGAAAAGCTGCTCGATAAGAAGCCGGAAGAGCTGATTATCAAAGCGGTCCGGGGGATGCTCCCGAAGAACACGCTTGGCCGGCAGATGATCAAGAAGCTGAAAGTTTACAGTGGCGGAGAGCACCCGCATTCCGCTCAGCAGCCGAAAACACTTTCCCTCTAGTTTTTGAGTCAGGAGATTATTCATGGCAGCACAGAAATATTACGCCACTGGTAAGAGAAAGACCTCTGTCGCACGGGTCTGGATTGCCCCCGGTACCGGTAAGATTACCGTGAACAAACAGGATATCGACGAGTACTTCGGTCGCGAGACCTCGAAGATGATTATCCGCCAGCCGTTCGAACTGACCGACAACCTCGGCAAGTTCGATGTCTGGGTCAACGTCTGCGGTGGTGGCCCGTCGGGTCAGGCCGGTGCAATCAAGCACGGCATCACCAAGGCACTGCTCGAGGTCGATACCGAACTGCGCCCGGTCCTCAAGCGCGCCGGCTTCATCACCCGCGACAGTCGGATCAAAGAACGTAAGAAGTACGGTCGCCGTGGCGCCCGTCGGAGCTTCCAGTTCTCCAAGCGTTAAAGAGTCTATTGTCTCTACCGGTTTTATCGTGATAAAAAGGGAAGCCCTCGCAGGCTTCCCTTTTTTGTTTGGATTGGAGCAATTCTCATGATTAATGTCGCCGTCGTTGGTGCCAGCGGTTACACCGGCGTAGAGCTGGTCAGAATCCTGGCGAACCACCCACATGTCAAGCTATCCTGCCTGACCTCGAGGCAGCATGCGGGCAAACATTTCAGCGAGGTCTTCCCCTCGATCGCCGGTTGCTGTGACCTGGTCTGCGATCCGGTTGATGTCGATTTGATCGCTGAGAAGTCCGATTTCGTCTTTACTGCCCTGCCACATAAGACCGCGATGGAGGTGGTGCCACGGTTTCTGGCGGCGGGCAAGAAGGTGGTCGATCTTTCCGCCGATTACCGGCTGCGCGACGCTGAGGTCTATCAGCAATGGTACCAGGAGCATACCAGCCCGCAGTTGCTGGCCGACGCGGTTTACGGACTGCCCGAGCTGTTTCATGCCGGGATAAAATGCGCATCTCTGGTCGCCAACCCCGGCTGTTATCCGACCGGCTCCTCTCTGGCCCTGATTCCGCTGTTGGAACAGGGTTTGATCGATCCGGAGACGATAATTATCGACAGCAAGTCGGGGACCAGCGGCGCCGGCCGGGCGGCGAAGGAGGGGAGCCTGTTCTGTGAAGTCAATGAAGGGTTCAAGGCCTACGGAGTTGCTTCACACCGGCACACCCCCGAAATCGAGCAGACCCTGTCGGCGGTGCATGGCGGCGCGGTGACGGTCAGTTTTACACCGCACCTGTTGCCGGTTAACCGGGGAATTCTTTCGACCTGTTATGCCAAACTGGAAAATCCGGTTTCGGCCAAGGAGCTGCTGCAGCAGTATGCCGGTCGGTATGCCGACGCGCCTTTTGTGCGGATCATGCCGGAAGGGGCACTGCCGAATGTCGCTTTTGTCAAAGGGAGTAACTATTGCGATATCGGGATCGTCTGTGATGAGCGGACGGGGCGGGTGATCGTCGTCTCGGCGATCGATAACCTGGTCAAGGGCGCTTCCGGGCAGGCGGTGCAGAATATGAACCTGATGCTCGGCCTCGATGAAACGGCCGGCTTGATGATTCCCCCCGTTTTCCCTTAGTCGAGAAGTACTATGAGTTGTCAGCAGGAATCGAATCGCAAGGATTGCCGATGTACCTACACCGCCTGTAGCCGTCGTGGCAGCTGTTGTGCCTGCGTACGCCATCATCGCGACCGGGGTGAGGTGACTGCCTGTTTTTTCAGTGCGGAAGCGGAAAAAAGCTACGACCGTTCACTAAAAAACCTGTTTCGTGATCGGGGAGACGAATAGGCTGGCGGGTCGTTGTTATGAGTCTTTCCAGATGACGACCCGGTTGCGCCCTTCTTCTTTTGCCTGGTAGAGCGCCTGGTCGGCGTAATTCAGTAGCTCATTGATCTCGCCGCTGTGGTCGGGGTAGATCGCCAGACCGAGCGAGATCGTCAGCTTGCCTCCCGGTTGGCTCGCCTCTTCCCCTGCGAAGCTTTCCGCCAGAATCTTCTCCCGCAATTTCTCGGCGGTGATTCTGGCGCCAGTCAGTGACGTTTTCGGCAGGACCACGACAAACTCTTCCCCTCCGAACCGGGCGACCAGGTCGATACCACGGGTGTTCTGCAGCAGGCTGTTGGCGACCTTCTTCAGGGCGACATCACCCTGGAGGTGGCCATGTTTGTCGTTGTACCGTTTAAAGTGATCGATATCGATCATCAACAGGCAGATCGACGAAGCGAATCGTTGGGCGTGGACGACCTCCCGTTGCAGGATGTCCTGAAAATGACGTCGGTTCGATAGACCGGTCAGTTCATCGGTTACCGATTGTTCCTTTGCCAACTCGTAGAGACGACTGTTTTCGATCGAAATTGCGATCTGGTTGGCTATCGCCTGGGCGAGCTTGACCTGGTCGTCGTTGAAGCCGTTTATCTTTTCGTGGTGCAGGTTGAGGACACCGCAGAGCCTCCCTTTGGCAAGCAGCGGCAGGCAGAGCAGGCTCCCCTTGACCGGCAACTTCTCCTTGTAGTTCAGGTAACGCTCATCTTCTTCGAGGTTTTTGCTGTGAATCGGCTGGTGTGACTCGGCGGCTGCGCCGGCAACTCCTTCGCCAACCTTGAACTTGATGCCGGTCAGTACCTCCTTGTCGATGCCGAGGGTGTGGCTGACCGTCAGGGTTTCATCGGCGCTGTCGAAGAGCATCAGGGTTACGAGGTTGCATTTCATCAACTCGCTCAAGGCCTGGATGACCCGATTGAACAGGACGTCGACCTCAAGCGTCGAGGCCATCTCCTGGTTGAGGTGGAGCAGGGTCGAGAGCTCCTTCAGGTGGAGCGTCAGTTCGCGGTTGGTTTTTTCGATGGTCCGGTTTTTCTCTTCAAGAATCCCTTTGTATTCTATTTCCTGGTGCGCCTTGGCCAGTTCGAGCTCGCTTTGTACCTTTTCATCGTAGAGTTTTCCCAGCTTCTGCATCATGTTGTTGAAACCGGTGGCAAGTTCACCGAATTCCCCCGCCGGAATCTGCTTGATGCGATGGTCGAGATTGCCGTCGCCGATCGCCCTGGTCGCTTGCAGAATGCTCTGTACCGGTGTCAATATCTGGCTGATCAGGCGGAAGTAGATCAGACCTCCGATCAACATTGCAACCAGGATAGAGAGACCGGAACGGATGGCGAGGGTGCTGACGATATGGGTGATGTCGGCCAGCGGCATATCGAGGCGGACAATGAGCAGGTCGGTGGTCCCGAGCGGTATGGCATAACAGACGCTTCTCTGTTTCTGTACAGTGTCGTGTGAAATGAACACCGGCTTGCCCTTGAGGACCTGGCTCACCGTCTCGAGGTCGATCGGCAGGTATTCATAGTCCTTTTTGCTGCCGACCAGGAAGTTGCCGTTGATATCGTAAAGCGAAACGGACAGGTGCAGCGGGTCCGAGATCTTGTCGAGGTAGGCCCTGTTGAGCGGCGCCTGGAGAAAGATGAACTGCTCTACGTCGCCGTCGTCAATAATGGGCTTGATCAGGGTCAGGGCTTGATGCGGCCCGATATCGTCGGTAAACCTGAACTGGGGTTTACCGCTGCTGCGGGCCAGGGTAATCAGAGTGTTCAGCGGCTGCTCGGCAAAGGTCTCGGCAGCATCCGGAGCGATGAGGCGGGCTGTCATCTCGTGGCCCTTGAGGATTTGCTGTAACAGAGATCGGATATTCTGGTGGGTATGTGCCGAATCTTCTATGCCTTCCTGGGCGACGAAGTAGGAGATCTCGAGATGGTTGGCCTGGTCGATCAGCTTCGACTCGAGGGCCCGGATCTCACTGTAAATTTGGTGCTGAAAGGTCTGTAGCCTCTCGTCGGCCGTGTTTTCAAGGGTGCCGGAGATAATGAGGATGGTGCCGATTGTGGCGGCTGAACCGAGGATGATCAGGATCGCGAAGAAGGGGATGAGAACCTTGTTGCGCAGGGAGGTCTGTCGAATTTGAGTGTTGATGCCCACCGATCAATCACCCCATTTATGCATTGTTAACTACGATTTCCGGTTTGAACTGCTTCTCATCATCAAACATCTCGATGAAATGGTTGGCAATGGTCGGGTCGAACTGGGTGCCGGCATGATCCCGGATCTCCTGGATCGTAACCTCGTGCGAAAGGGCATCCCGGTATGGCCGGTTCGAGGTCATGGCATCGTAGGTGTCGGCGACCGATAGGATTTTCGCTTCGAGCAGGATCTCGTCGCCCTGCAGGCTGTTCGGGTACCCTTTGCCATCAAATCGTTCGTGGTGCTGGACGATGATTTTGCGGATATCCTTGAGGAAAGAGATCGGCTCGAGGATGCGATCCCCGATCTCCGGATGTTTCTGCAGCCGTTCGAAGTCTCTGTCGTCGAGTTTTTCGACTTTATGCAACAGATAGACATCGATCCCGATCTTGCCGATGTCGTGCAGGATAGCCGCTTGTTCCAGTCTGTTTACCGCGGTGCTGTCGAGCCCCATGTGGTTGGCCAGGGCGAGGCTGTAACGGGTAACCCGCTCGGAATGGCCGCGGGTGTAAGGATCGCTCGCCTCGATCGCAGAGACCAGGGCGTGAACTGTGTTGAGATAGGTCCGCTGCTGCTCCTCGTAGAGCTGAGCGTTGTGAATGGCGACACTCGCCTGGGCGGCGATGGTCGAAAGCAGCTCGAGGTCCTCCTTGTTGAACGGGGTCTCGTCGAGTTTGTTCGACATGGTGATGGTCCCGATGATGTCGTCCTTGATCGACAACGGTGCACAGAGGACCGAATCCCGGTCGAACTCGAGCAGGCTCCTCCTGTTGAATTCCCGGGAGTCATCGACGTTTTGCAGCAGGAGCGGTTCGTTGTTGACGATGACCCAGTGGGAGACCCCGCCCGGTTTGATCGGGATAACCGAACCATTTTTGCTGCTCCCTTGCGGCAGCCCGTGGGCGCCGGCCAGTTCAAGCGACCACTCCTCTTTGTCGAGGAGCAGGATGTACCCGTACTTGGCCTCGACCGTTTCCATTGTCTTCTTGATGATCAGGTCGAGCAGGCGGTCGAGGTCCATGATCGAGTTGGTGGCAAGTCCCATCTTGTACAGGGCGGAGAGCCGCTCGACGGCACGGGCAAGGGTGGTGTTCTGGCCTTCGAGCTCGCTGGCGAGGTCGGCGATCTTGAAGTTCGCCTCTTCGATCTCTTCGATCCTCTCCTCGAGGCTGATATTGAGGTATTCGATCTCCTTGAGACGCTCCTCAAGGGTGATGTTCATATGCTGGATCTCTTCGTGGTGGGCCAGCTTCTCCTCGTTGACGGCCAGTTCCCGCTCCTTGCTGACACGTGCTTCGATCGATTCCTTCAGCTGGACGACCATCCGGTTGAAGCGGTCACTCAGCTGGGCCATCTCGCTCGAGCTCGTGATCTGGGTCTCCGCATCGTCGTAATTCCCTTCTTCGACCCGGGAGAAGGCTCTGGCGAGTTTCCTGATCGGCCGATCGACGTAGATGAGGATGAAGGCGCCGATTGCCAGGATCAGGATGGCGACCGTGCCGAGCGAGGTGAAGATCGTCGCCTGCTTGCCGCTTGCCTGGATCTCCTGCAAAACATTGAGCGAGAGATGGATGTTGAGAATACCTAGAATCTCCTGCCCGGGATCATGACAGCCGTAGCAGGCGGGAGAATTGTGAATCGGTGTCAGTGAGCTGAATACCTGGCCAGAGGCAGAACTTTCCAGAAGTGCCATCTTGTTCGAGCGGAAGGCGAGTAGCTCGGGGGCGGTAATCAGGTCGCCGATCTCCTCAGTTTTCGCCGAGTTGAGGATGCGCCCGGCGGTGTCGAAGATGCGGATATCCTCGATGGTCGGTTCACGGCTGATTTTTTCGAGGATATTACTGACTTCGGAGTTCTGGCCGACCGCCATGTTGGTGCTGATACTGTTGCGGACGGTTTCACCGATGAGCTTACTGTTCTGTTCGGCGTAGGAGTAGAGCAGTTTTTTCTGGGCGTTCATATTAATCCAGGCCGATACTATCGCCGTGATGACGACGATGATGGCGATCAGACCCAGGATTTTTATTTTAAGTGAGTTCATTATTTGATGAAGTGCACAGTTGAAACTGTGCCGCTATATAGCCCAGAATAGCCGATAACTGCTCGAAAACGCCGAAATTCAGCGGATTCTACATAGCCGGTGGTTGTATGTCCGGAATCTGTCCGGCCGGATTTATTTGAAAAATATCTTACGGTTAAAGCCCGCCAGACCTTGACTTGCATGTTTGATGCGTATATTAACATGTTTTGCCGGTCGGGTAGAACCGCTTTTCGCGTTATGACTTGCAATTATTCTGCCAAGAAAATAACCGTAAAAACAGAGTGTTAGGAGGAGTTAATGTCGTTTTTTCTTTCCGTTATGGGGGTTGTCCTGATCTTCGAAGGGATGCCCTGGTTTATTTCCCCACAAAAAACGAAAAGTTTCATGATCCAGATCTATTCATTACCCGATTCCAGACTCCGTTTTTTTGGCCTGACAGCGATGATCGCAGGGTTGGTAATTGTCCGTTTTTCCATTTAGAACTGGGACGGAAAACACGATTGACTTTACAGGGCATTTATGGTTGAGTTAGCCAGAATTTTCAGGGGCAAAAGGGCTGTTTTCGTCGTATGAAATTATCCGAGTTTGATTTCGATCTGCCACCTGAATTGATTGCACAAAACCCGGCCGAAAAACGTTCAGATTCCCGGCTCATGCTTCTTGACCGTGCAAAGAGCGGCATCCGGCATGAAACTTTTGCATATCTGCTCGATTTTCTCAAGCCGGGTGACCTGCTGGTTCTGAACGATACCCGGGTTATCCCGGCCCGCCTTTACGGGCGCAAGGAGAGCGGCGGCAAGGTTGAAATCTTCCTGGTTGAACGGCTCAGCCCCGATGCCTCCGAATGGGAGTGCATGAGTAAAAGTTCCCGTCCGCTCAAGTCCGGGACAAAGTTGCTGTTCGATGGCGGTCTGACCGGGGAATTGCTGACCGACTCGGGGCGGACGCGAACGATCCGTTTCCACTTCGATGGCGAGTTGGCAGCGCACCTGGAAAAGATCGGGCATGTACCGTTGCCGCCTTATATCGATCGACAGGATAAATCACACGATCGGGATCGATACCAGACGGTTTTTGCGCGGGAGGACGGGGCGCTTGCGGCCCCGACGGCGGGACTGCACTTTACAACCGAAATTATTGCCGGAGCGATGGCGGCCGGGGTCGACGTACACTATGTAACACTGCATGTCGGGCTCGGCACCTTTGTCCCGGTTCAGGTCGAACATATTCCCGATCACACCATGCACGAAGAGAGGTACGTGGTGTCGACCGAGACCGCAGCGGCCATTACGCAGGCAAAGCGGGAAGGTCGCAGGGTCATCGCCGTCGGCACGACCGTCGCCAGAACCCTCGAATCGGTTTTCGATGCGGAGAGCGGTTCGGTCAGGGCTGGTGCGGGAAAGACAGCTATTTTTATCTACCCCGGTTACCGGTTCAGGGCGGTCGATGTTCTACTGACCAATTTTCACCTGCCGAAGTCGACCCTGCTGATGCTGGTGTCGGCTTTTGCCGGGCGTGATTTTATTATGCAGGCATACCAAGAAGCGATCGCCGCCGGTTACAGGTTTTACAGTTACGGCGATTGCATGTTGATTCAATAGAACTGGATAGGACTGTGTCTGCCTGTTTCGATCTTTTACATTCGGATAACCTGTCATCGGCCCGCCGCGGGGTTTTGCAGACCCGCCGTGGCCCGATCGAAACCCCGGTCTTCATGCCGGTCGGCACCCAGGCGACGGTCAAGGGGATCCTGCCGGAGGCGCTCAAGGAGATCGGTGCCCAGATCATTCTGGCCAACACCTACCATCTCTTTTTGCGTCCCGGGCATGACCTGGTGGAGCGCGCCGGCGGTCTACACGAGTATATGAACTGGGATCGTCCAATTCTGACCGACAGCGGCGGGTTCCAGGTGTTCAGCCTCGGCGATCTTCGTTCGATCGATGAAGAGGGCGTTGTTTTCCAGTCGCACCTCGATGGCTCGTCGCACAAGCTGACGCCCGAGCTTTCGATAGCGGTGCAGGAGGCGCTCGGGGCCGATATCATCATGGCCTTCGACGAGTGTATTCCTTATCCGTCGACCCGTGAATATACGGACGAATCGACCGCCCTTTCCGGGCGCTGGGCGAAGCGGTGCAAGCAGGCGCGAAAAGATGACGATGCCCTGCTGTTCGGCATCGTGCAGGGCGGGATGTTTCCCGATCTGCGTCAGCGCAGCGCCGAGGAGCTGATTGAGATCGGCTTCGACGGTTATGCCGTCGGTGGCCTCTCGGTCGGTGAGGGTGCCGAGTTGATGTACGAGATGATGGAGCAGACCCTGCCGCATCTGCCGGTAGATGCACCCCGGTACATCATGGGGGTCGGGACCCCGGAGAACCTGGTCGAGGCGGTCTCGCGCGGCGCCGATATGTTCGATTGTGTGATGCCGACCCGCAATGCCCGCAACGGGGTGCTGTTTACCGGTTTTGGCAAGATCAGCATCAAACAGGCTCGTTATCGCGAGGACCGGGAGCCGATTGATCCCGATTGCTCCTGTTATGTCTGCCGCCATTACAGCCGGTCTTATTTGCGCCATCTCTATCAAAGTAACGAGATTCTGGCTTCGGTCTTGAATACGCACCACAACCTGCATTATTATCTTGACCTGATGGCGCGGATGCGGGAGGCGATAGCCACCGACAGGTTTGACGAATTCAAAACAGATTTTTATGCCAAACGGCAACCTGAATAAACATATTGACGATTAATCCATACAGGAGGAAACAATGAGTATTTTAGATTTTTTTGTAAAAGATGCGCATGCCATGGCTCCCCAGGCCCAGCAGGGCGGTGGCGGTTACGAGGGGATCATCATGCTCGTAATCATGTTCGCCATTTTCTACTTTTTGCTGATCCGTCCCCAGACCAAGCGGGCGAAGGCACACAAGGCGCTGATCGAGAATCTCGCGCTCGGTGACCAGGTCGTGACCGCCGGCGGTATTCACGGCAAGGTGGCCGGCATGCAGGAAGGTGTGATCACCGTTGAAATCGCAAGCGGCGTCAAAGTCAAGATCAACCGGGCTTCCATCGCTGGCAAGCAGGGGCAGGAGCTCGAGCAGAAATAAAGCGACCTGCACGACACAAGTTACCAGGAGTGAAATAGCGATATGACAGCAAGTATTAAATGGCGGGGCTTATTGGTCCTATTCTGCCTTGTGCTCTCGTTTTTTGCGCTGGCCCCTTCTTTTATGGAAGAGAGCCTTCCCGGATGGTGGACTGATACCTTCGCCCCTATCCACAAGGGGCTCGACCTGCAGGGCGGGATGCATCTCGTTCTCGGTGTTGATGTCGACAAGGCGGTCGAGAGCCGGGTCGACGGTATCGTCGACCAGCTCGAGGATCTGCTGCGCGAAGACGACATCATCTTCAAGCGGGTGGAGCGGCATGCGGGTGATCGGATGGTCGTGACCGTTTACGATGATGAGGCCGGCAAGCAGGTTGATACCCTGGTCGATGAGACCTTCGGCAACCTTGAGCCGATGACCCTGCCGGCCGAGGGCGGCTATATCCAGAAGAACTATCGTCTCAGTGACGACGATATTGAAAGAACCAAGGAATATGCCATCAAGCAGGCGCTCGAGACCCTCCGCAACCGGATCGACCAGTTCGGAGTCAGCGAGCCGGTCCTGCAGCGCCAGACCGGAAATCGCATCCTGGTTCAGCTGCCGGGGGTCGAAAATCCGGAACGCGCCATCGATCTGCTGGGGAAAACGGCCCGCCTCGAGTTCAAGATGGTGGTCGATGATGTCAACCCGCAGGCCGCGGTAACCGACCCTGCCAGCCTGCCGGCCGGTACCGAACTGCTGTACGAGAAGAACGTCAACCGCCAGACCGGTGCTGTGAGTGAGACGCCGATCGTTGTCGAGAGCCGGACCACCCTGACCGGTGATTACCTCTCCGATGCCCAGGTCCGGATCGACACCCGCTTCAACGAGCCGTATGTCACCATCGATTTCAACTCGGTCGGCGCCAAGCGGTTCGAACAGATCACCGCCGCCAATACCGGGCGCCGCATGGCGATTATCCTTGACGACTCGGTCTATTCAGCCCCGGTTATCCGGGAGCGGATCGCCGGTGGTTCGGCCCAGATCAGCGGCAGCTTCACCGAGCAGGAAGCGACCGACCTCGCCATCGTGCTGCGTGCCGGCTCACTACCGGCGCCGGTCAACATCCTGGAGAATCGTACGGTCGGACCGTCGCTCGGTCTCGACTCGATCAACAAGGGTAAAACCTCGATTATCATCGGCGCCCTGCTGGTCGTTGCGGCGATGCTGGTCTATTATCGCATCTCCGGCCTGATCGCTAACACCGCGCTGGTGCTGAATCTCGTATTCATCATGGCGATGTTGTCGCTGTTCAAGGCGACCCTGACCCTGCCCGGTATCGCCGGTATCGTCCTGACTGTCGGTATGGCGGTCGACGCCAATGTTCTGATATTCGAGAGGATTCGGGAAGAGCTCCGGACCGGTCGCCCGGCCCACCTGGCGGTCGAATCGGGTTACGGTAAGGCGTTTTTGACCATTATCGATGCCAACATCACCACTCTGATTGCCGCCGTCGTCTTGTTTCAGTTCGGCACCGGACCGGTACAGGGGTTTGCCGTAACCCTGTCGATCGGCATCCTGGCGTCGCTCTTTACCGCCATTTTTGTTACCCGATTGATCTTTGACTTCTTCCTGGCCCGCGGCCAGGTCAAGAATTTGAGTATATAGGAGGAACCGATGCAACTGATTAAACCCGATATCAACATCGACTTTGTCGGCAAGAGAAAGCTGGCAGCCCTCCTATCGATCATTATCCTGACCATTGGTTTCGCTTCGCTGGTGGTCAAGGGCGGCCCCGAGTATGGGATCGACTTTGCCGGCGGCACCCTCGCCCAGGTCAAGATCGGGCAGTCGACCGGACCGGCCGAGATCAAGGAGGCGTTGAAACCGCTCTCCCTGGAAGGACTGGTCGTGCAGAGCTTCGGCGACGAGGCGAACGAGTTTCTCGTTCAGGCCAAGAATACGAGTTCCGAACTGGAAGGGCTGAGCAAGCAGATCGAAAAAGCTCTGTCCGACAAGTACGGTGCCGAGCAGGTTGAACTGCGCCGCTCCGAAATGGTCGGGCCCAAGGTCGGCTCCGACCTGCGCGAACAGGGGTTGCTGGCGATTCTCTACGCCATGATCGGCATCCTGTTTTACATTACCTGGCGGTTTGAATTCCGTTTCGCCGTCGGCGCGGTCGTAGCCCTGTTGCACGACGTCGGAATTACCCTCGGCGCCTTCTCGCTCTTCGGCAAGGAGATCGACCTGCCGATCATCGCCGCCTTCCTCGCCATTATCGGTTACTCGCTCAATGATACGATCATCGTTTACGACCGGATTCGCGAGAACATGGGCAAACTCAACAAGGAGACGTTCGGTTTTGTGGTCAACCGCAGCATCAACGAAACCCTCTCACGGACGATCCTGACCTCGGGAACCACGTTACTGGTGGTCGCGGCACTTTTCATCTTCGGTGGCGGTGTTATCCATAATTTCGCTTTCGCCCTTCTGGTCGGTGTGCTGGTCGGTACCTATTCGTCCATTTTTGTTGCCAGCCCGCTTCTGATCTTCTGGGATGATTATAAGGCGGCCAAGAAGGCTGCCGGGAGGACTGCATGAAAAAAGAGACCCTGTTTTTTGTCGGCGTCGCCCTTGTTGTCGGGCTTCTGGTCGGTATCATCGTCGGTAACAAAGGTGGTGACAGCGGCAGCAGCACCTCTTCATCAGCGGCTCCACCGTCAGCACAGGCGCCGGTCGCGAATTACGACCAGAATATCAAGATGCTTAAAGGGGTTGTCGAACAGGAACCGGAGAACCGGAACGCCTGGGTCCAACTCGGCAATAACTATTTCGATTCCAACCGTTTCATCGAGGCGGTCGAGGCGTACGACAAGGCTCTCGCCCTCGAAGGGAACGATCCAAACGTGTTGACCGACCAGGGGATCATGTTCAAGAACCTTGGCTGGTTCGACCGGGCGGTGGAGAACTTCACCAAGGCGAACCAGATCAACCCGTCACACCCGCAGAGCCTGTTCAACCTCGGTCTCGTCTACCGTTACGACCTCAAGGACTTCCCAAAGGCGATCGAGGCCTGGGAGAAGTTCCTGCAACTCTCACCATCCGGTCAGGCGGCCGATCAGGTCCGGGCCGAGCTCGAATTTATGAAGTCGCATCCGGCAACCGGAAATTAAATCATCAACTGGCCGACCGGTTCTTCCGGTCGGCCTTTTTCTTATGAAAACCATCCTTTTTCGACTTCATATCGGTATCCTTTTATCTTTGACTTTGCTCGGATGCGCCGGCTCCCGCTTCGTTCCGGATGAGTTGAGCGGTGATGTCACCTGGTCGGGCGTTGTGCATGTCCGTGGCGACGTGATTGTCGATGCCTCGTCAAGACTACTGATCGAACCAGGAACCGAGGTTGTTTTTCACCCACCAGGCGAGGCTGCTCAAAACGACAATCATCCCCGTTTTCCCGGCAGTGAATTGATTGTGCAGGGCGAAATTATCGCCGAAGGGAACGCCGCCAAACCGATCGTTTTCCGTTATGCCGACCCGGCCGCCCCGGCCGGAAGTTGGGGTGGAATCAACCTCGAGTCGAGCCGGCATGCCTCCTTCAGTTATTGTTATTTCTTCCAGGCCGATAGTGCTATTCACAGCCAGGAGTCGACGGTCGGGGTCAGTCAGTCGATTTTCCGGAACAACCTGGTCGCCATCCGCTTTCACAGCAGTCGGATCGTGATTGAAAACAACGTTATTTCCGGCAACGGCAGCGGCGTCCGTTTCCATTTCGGTCAGCCGGTTATCCGGAACAACCGTATCGTCGGTAACAATAAAGGATTTTTCATCACCTCCCATCCCTCCGATTACCTAATTGTTGATAACACGATTGCTGATAACGACCGGAACGTCGTTCTCGGCGAGGAGGTTCCGGAGGATGTTGTCATGACCGGAAATTACTGGGGTGAGACCGATCCGGAGGTAATACAAGAATTCTTTTTCGATGGCCAGGTTGAATCCTACATCGGCCGGGTCCTGGTCGAGCCTTTTCTGACTGATCCGCCCGCCAAAAGTGGAACGTCATGGAACCGATAGGTTCGAAAAAATGGA
>PKTZ01000213.1 GCA_002868925.1 Desulfuromonas sp.
TGGAGTAATCATCACCAAATTGTTTGTTATAAAGAGGCGCCCTTGAGGCGCCTCTTTTATTTGAACAATCATTATTTTGCCGTGGTTTTGTTTTGACTGACAGAACATTTGTTTATTTTCTTGCAATCAACAAAAGCCAGCGATATTCTTCGGAAATATATTTAATTCTCTAGCAATGGAGGCGGTTATGAAGTTGCGTATTGGAGTTTTGGTTGTTGCGGTATTTATCCTGGGAATGGCGAGTAACGGTTTTGCTGCCGGTTTTGCCATTATTGAACAGAGCGTAAAAGGGCTCGGAACGGCTTTTGCCGGTGGAGCGGCTGTTGCCGAAGACCCAAGTACTGTTTATTTCAACCCTGCTGGCATGACACGTCTCGAGGGACATCAAGTGACAGGTGCTGTGCATTTCATCATGCCTTCTACGAAGTTTAAGAAAAAGTCTGCTACGAATGTCGCGGGAGCTGATTATACAGGTGGAAATGGTGGTGAGGGCGGTGAAAATGCTGTAGTTCCTAATCTTTACTATACTGAAACTTTTGACAACGGCTGGTCTTTCGGCCTAGGTATCAACGCTCCGTTTGGGCTTGCTACTAAGTATGACAGTGACTGGGTCGGTAGATATCACGCCGTCGAATCGGACATGATGACTATTAATATCAATCCATCAGCTGCCTATAAGGTCAATGATGAGTTGAGTCTCGGTTTGGGAATAAGCGCTCAGTATATAGATGCAACGTTAAGTTCAATGTTAGATGGAGGCCTCTTAGCAACTGGAAACCCTGCCGCATCTCAAGCAAATGACATATTGGCTGTAATGGATGCTGATGATTGGGGGTACGGTTATAATTTTGGCCTGTTGTATGAGTTTGATAAAAATACAAGAGCAGGGTTATCCTATCGTTCGGAAGTACAGCAATCACTTGAAGGTGATGTTGCTTTTACTCCGGCCGGTTCGATTGCTAATCAAGGTGTATCGGGTGATATTGATCTCCCTGCAAGTGCCCAAATGAGTATTTATCATCAATACAATGAAAAATGGTCCGTAATGGCTGATATTATGTGGACTGACTGGAGCAGTTTTGACAAGCTTGTAATCAAATTAGATCAAGGGGTCCCGACTGCTTCAGGAACTTTGACTGAGTTGGTAACAACTGAAGATTGGGATGACAGTATGCGTTATTCGGTCGGTGCGACCTACAGGCCGAACGATACCTGTATTCTGCGGATGGGGGTGGCGTATGATGAAACGCCGATTCCTGATGCGCACAGGACACCGCGTATTCCTGGAACGGATCGGGTTTGGCTGGCTCTTGGTGCTGGGCATAAGCGAGGGAACTGGAATTTTGATGTTGGCTATGTCCACTTGTTTGTTGATGATAGTAGTATAGATCAGCAAATTGCTGTGGCAGCGCCGACAGATGAAAATTTTGGAAGGGGTAACCTGTCGGGCGAATTCGAAAATAGTGTCGATATTTTCAGTGTCGAAGCTTCTTATAAGTTTTAATAGCCCAATGATTGAAAAAGCCCGGCCAATTCGGCCGGGCTTTTCTGTTCTATCCTGAATAGACAAATATCCGATGTAAATAGAAAAAATTCAATTTTTTCGCTTTAAACCCCTTGACTCTGATGGGTGGTTCGGATATAAATACCTCCGCTGTTGATTGTAGGCGCGTAGCTCAGTGGGAGAGCACTACCTTGACACGGTAGGGGTCGACAGTTCAATCCTGTCCGCGCCTACCATAAACTGCACAGCAGCTGTTAAGATAAAGAGGCATCATTTGATGCCTCTTTTCATTCATGGAGCAGACTTATGAGTGACATACGCATCGAGCTGCCCGACGGTTCCGTAAAGGAGATGGCCTCAGGCAGTGCTCCTTACGACGTCGCCATGACCATCGGCGAGCGTCTGGCTCAGGCTTCTATAGCGGCAAAGGTCGACGGTGATCTGGTCGACGTCAAGTCTCCGCTGGAGAAAGACTGCAAGCTGGAACTGGTCACCATGAAGTCGGACGAGGCGCTTGATATCTATCGCCATTCGACCGCGCACCTGATGGCGCACGCGGTCAAGGATCTTTACGGTGATGATGTTCAGGTCACCATCGGCCCGTCGATCGAAAACGGTTTTTACTACGATTTCTTCAGTGATAAGCACACCTTCTCGCCCGAAGAGTTCGATACGATTGAGAAGCGGATGAAGGAAATCGTTTCCGAGAATCTTCCGATCGAGCGCGAAGTCCTAGGACGCGACGAGGCGATCAAGCTGTTCAAGTCGATGGGGGAAGATTACAAGGTCGAACTGATCGAGGACCTCGATGAGCCGACCGTGTCGATTTACCGCCAGGGCGATTTTGCCGACCTCTGCCGCGGTCCGCATCTCCCGTCTACCGGGAAAATCAAAGCGTTCAAGCTGACCTCGGTCGCCGGTGCCTATTGGCGTGGCGATGAGAAGAACGCCATGTTGCAGCGCATCTACGCGACCGCGTTTCCGGACAAGAAAGAGCTCAAGAAACACCTGGCCCGCCTCGAAGAAGCGCGCAAGCGTGATCACCGCAAACTCGGCAAGGAACTCGATCTTTTCTCCTTCAGCGAGGAGGCGGGCGCCGGTCTCGTTATCTGGCACCCGAAAGGGGCGATGCTGCGCACCCTGCTCGAAGATTTCGAGCGGCGCGAGCACCAGAAGCGCGGTTATGACATCGTTATGGGGCCGCAGATTCTGAAGACCGATCTCTGGAAAACCTCCGGTCATTACGAGAACTACCGTGAAAACATGTATTTCACGGAGGTGGACGAGCAGGGCTACGGCGTCAAGCCGATGAACTGCCTCGCCCATATGTTGATCTACAAGTCGCAGATCCGCTCTTATCGCGATCTACCGCTCCGTTATTTCGAACTCGGCACGGTTCACCGTCACGAGAAGTCGGGAGTCCTGCACGGCCTGCTGCGGGTACGTGGGTTTACCCAGGACGACGCGCATATCCTTTGTACGCCTGAGCAGCTTGATGCTGAGATCAAGGGTGTTATTGATTTTGTTCAAGATGTAATGAACATCTTCGGCTTCGAGTGCGGAATGGAGATTTCGACCCGCCCTGAAAAGTCGATCGGATCGGATGAGGATTGGGATCGTGCAACCAAGGCTTTGATCTCGGCTCTTGACGATACGAAACTCCCTTACGAAATCAATGAAGGGGATGGCGCTTTCTACGGTCCGAAGATCGATATCAAGCTCAAGGACTGTCTTGACAGGGAATGGCAATGTGCTACAATCCAGTGCGATTTTACGCTGCCCGAGCGTTTTGACCTCGCCTACGTGGGGGCTGACGGCGAAAAACACCGGCCGGTTATGGTTCACCGGGTTATCCTCGGTTCCATTGAACGGTTTATCGGTGTTTTGATCGAGCACTTCGCCGGGAACTTCCCACTCTGGATTTCTCCGGTACAGGCCATCGTTGTCAACGTCACCGACAATCAGGCGGAGTACTCCGAGTCGGTGTTCAATCAGCTTCGTGCCGCCGGGATCCGGGTGCAGAAGGACTTGCGCAACGAGAAGCTCGGGTTCAAGATCCGGGAAGCACAGATGGAAAAAGTTCCCTACATGCTGGTCATTGGGGATAAAGAGATGGAGGATGGGACCGTGGCACCGCGTCACCGGTCCGGTAAAAACCTTGACCCGATGACGGTTGAACAGTTCATCGAGTTCGTCAAGGACGAATGTAGTCGATATCAGTAGGGGAGGTGTACCATAGCCAAGCAAGACTCGACGAGAATTAATCGTGATATCCGTGTCCGCGAAGTTCGTGTTGTTGATGACGAAGGCGAGCAGCTCGGAATCTTGAGTATCGAGGATGCTCTTGCGGCTGCCGAAGAGAGAGGGTTTGATCTGGTAGAAGTCTCGCCAAATTCAACTCCGCCGGTTTGCCGGATCATGGATTACGGGAAATATAAGTATCAGGCCCAGAAAAGAGCGGCTGAAGCCAAGAAGAAGACAGCCAGGGTCGAGATCAAGGAAGTCAAACTCCGGCCAAAAACCGAAGAGCATGATTTCAATTTCAAGCTGAAGAATGCCATCCGTTTTCTCGAAGCCGGTAACAAGGTCAAGGTGACCATCATGTTCCGTGGTCGGGAGGTAACCCACCCGGATTATGGCCGCCGTCAGCTTGAACGGATCGTGGAAGAAGTCAAGGATATAGCACAGGTAGAAATGATGCCGAGAATGGCGGGGCGGTTCATGACCATGGTACTCGCCCCGATCAAGAAATAAATAAGGAATTGAGGAGAGGGTTATGCCCAAGATCAAGACATGCCGCGGAGCGGCCAAGCGTTTTCGTAAGACCGGTAGCGGCAAGATTCGTCGCAACAAGGCTTTTACCAGCCACATTCTGACCAAGAAGTCGACCAAGCGTAAGCGTGAACTGCGTCAGGGAACGCTGGTTCATTCGACCAATGAAAAGGCTATTGCAAGTCTAATCCCCTATCTTTGATAGCGGGTTGGCATATAAGGGCAGGCACCGAGAATTGCGGGGTACAATGTCTCCCCCTGTAAATCCTGTTGAGGAAGTCTGTCGCTAACACACATTAAGGAGTAAGTTATGCCAAGAGTAAAAAGAGGTTTCAAAGCGAGACGGCGCAGAAACAAGGTTCTTAAACTCGCCAAAGGATATCGTGGCGCCCGCGGTAAATTGTTCCGCAGCGCGACCGAAGCGGTCGATCGTGCCATGAAGTATTCCTACCGTGACCGGAAAATCAAGAAGCGGGATTTCCGCGCCCTCTGGATCGTCCGGATCAACGCTGCGTCGCGTGATAATGGTCTTTCTTACAGCCGCCTCGTGCACGGGCTGAAGAAAGCCGAGGTCGGTCTCGATCGAAAGATCCTGGCCCAGCTGGCCGTGACTGAGCCTGCCGCCTTTACCGCGATCGTCGATAAAGCCAAAGCGCAGCTTCAGTAATAAGCGAAAAAAAGATGAGGCTGTTGCAGCCTCATCTTTTTTTTTGTACAGGGAATGATGGCTGCGCGCCACCTCCCTTTTTTTCATTTTGCAATCATCAGGGTAATAGAATGAAACAACGTCTGGAAGATTTGTTGGCCAGTGGTCGTGAGTCGATCTCCGCAGCCGGGTATGAGTCGGAGTTGCAGGATGTGCGGGTCCGTCTGCTCGGCAAAAAAGGCGAGTTGACCGCGATCATGAAGGGGATGGGTCAGCTTACCGCCGAGGAGAGGCCGGTTATCGGTGCCCTCGCCAACAAGGTCAAGGAAGAAATCGAATCCCTCATTGCCGACCGCCAGTCGGTTCTGAAGGAGGCAGCGATCGAGGGCCGCCTGCAGAGTGAAACGATCGATGTCACCCTGCCGGGACGGCGGGTCAAGAGTGGCAGCAAGCACCCGATCACCCTGGTCACCGAGGAGGTGACTGCGATCTTCGCATCGCTCGGTTTCGGCGTAGAAGAGGGGCCGGAGGTCGAGAAGGACTTTTACAACTTCGAGGCGCTCAATATCCCGAAGGATCACCCGGCCCGCGATATGCAGGATACCTTCTATATCGGCGACGAGACGGTCCTGCGGACCCATACCTCGCCGGTACAGATCCGGACCATGCTCAAGTACGAGCCGCCGGTCCGGGTAATCGCTCCCGGTACCGTATACCGTCGCGATTCCGACCTGACGCACAGCCCGATGTTCCACCAGGTCGAAGGTTTCCTGGTCGATCGCGATATCACCTTTGGTGACCTCAAGGGGATCCTGACCACCTTCATCAACCGCTACTTCGGTGAAGGGATCGGCGTCCGCTTCCGTCCGTCGTTCTTCCCGTTTACCGAGCCGAGCGCCGAGGTCGACATGCAGTGCGTCATTTGCGGCGGCAGCGGTTGTCGCGTCTGCAAGAATTCCGGTTGGCTGGAGATCCTCGGTAGCGGCATGATCGATCCGGAGGTCTTCCGCTCGGTCGAATACGACAGCGACAAGTACAGCGGCTTCGCCTTCGGGATGGGGCTCGAGCGGATCGCCATGCTCAAGTACGGGGTCAACGACCTGCGCCTGTTCTTCGAGAATGACTACCGTTTCCTATCGCAATTCGCCTGAATTTCAATGATTTAGACCTTTTTACCTCTAAAAGGGATTAACATGGTTGTTACATATAACTGGTTGAAGGAATTTGTTGATTTTGATCTCTCCCCCGAGGATTTGTCGCACCGCCTGACGATGGCCGGCCTCGAGGTCGACGCCATGGATAAGTTGGGCGAGGGGCTGGAGAGCGTGATCGTTGCCCGTCTGATCAGCGTCGATCCGCATCCCGATGCCGATCGCCTGACCGTCTGCCAGGTTGATACCGGCGGTGAGCCGGTGCAGATCGTTTGCGGCGCGACCAATCATAAGAGTGGCGATTACGTTGCCCTGGCCCAGGTCGGGACCGTTTTGCCGGGCGATTTCAAGATCAAGAAGTCGAAGATCCGCGGTCAACTGTCACAGGGGATGCTCTGCTCGGAGAAGGAACTTGGCCTGGCCGACGAGTCGGAGGGAATCATGATCCTGTCGCAGGACCTCCCGGTCGGCAAGCCATTCTTCGATGCCGCCGGCCTTTCCGACATTCGATACGAACTCGGGCTGACCCCGAATCGGGCTGACTGTCTCAGCGTGGTCGGTGTCGCCCGCGAGGTCGCGGCGATGGTCGGCCAACCGCTGCGCGTACCGCAGCCGGTGGTGCCGGAAGAGGGAGACGCGATCGAGAACCAGACCTCGGTCGAGATTGTCGACAGCGAGAAGGGGCCGCGCTACATGGCCCGCCTGATCAAGGATGTCAAGATCGGGCCATCGCCGCAATGGCTGGTGCGACGGCTCGATTCGGTCGGAGTCCGCTCGATCAATAACGTGGTCGATATCACTAACTACGTCATGATGGAGCTCGGTCACCCGCTGCACGCCTTCGATTTCAACCTGCTCAATGATCGCAAGATCATCGTCAAATGTCCCGGCAAGAGCGCTTTTACGACCCTCGATGGACAGGAGCAGCAGCTGCTCGAGTCCGATCTTGCGATCTGCGATGGCAAGGGACCGGTCGCACTGGCCGGGATCATGGGGGGTGAAAACTCCGAGATCCAGCCCGATACCACCGACGTCCTGCTTGAAAGTGCCTTCTTCGACCCGCTGACGATCCGTCGCACCAGTAAGCGTCTCGGTCTGCATACCGAGTCTTCGCACCGCTTTGAGCGGGGTGCTGATGTCGAAATGGTGCCGGTGGCGCTCGATCGGGCGGCGGCGCTGATGGCCGAGCTCGCTTCCGGCGTTGTGGCCAAGGGCGTGATCGACGCTTACCCGCAAACGATTTCCCGCCGCCAGGTACCGATTACCTTGGCCAAGACCAATGCGATTCTCGGCCTCGAGCTGAGCCTGGAGCAGGTTTCGGATATGCTCGCTTCGATCGGTCTCGGTGTTAATAAGGACGAGGCAGAAGCTGCGTTGTCGGTCGATATTCCCGCTTTCAGGCCGGATCTCGAGCGCGAAATCGATCTGATCGAGGAGGTCGCCCGTCTTAACGGCTACGATAATATCCCGGTGACCATGCCGTCCGGCGAAGCGGTCGATCTGCCGGTGCCTGTTCATCAGAAGATGGTCAAGCGTTTGCGCGATGAGATGGTCGCCCTCGGTTTCTCCGAGGTGGTCAACTACTCCTTCATCTCACCGAGCGCCTATGATCGGATCAATCTCGCAGCGGATGATTCGCGGCGCAAGAATGTTGCTGTGCTCAACCCTCTGACCGAGGAGCAGTCGGTGATGCGGACATCGCTTCTGCCGAGCCTGCTAGAGAACATCAGTCACAATCTTGCTTATCGTTCGCTCGACCTGTCGCTTTTTGAGCTGCGTCCGGTCTTCCGTGTGGTTGAGGGGGAAGAGCTCCCCTATGAGCCGACCTTCCTCTCGGCGGCGATCTGCGGTCGGCGCGAGCCGCTCGGCTGGAGCCAGCAGTCTGAAGCGGTCGATTTCTACGATCTCAAGGGGGCGGTCGAGTCGATTCTCGATGCAGCCCTGGTTAAGAAGCTGACATGGCAGACGGATGAGAGTGAGCCGTATCTGCATCCGGGCAAGTCGTGCGCCATCTATTCGGGCAAGGTCTGCCTCGGCACCCTCGGTGAAGTTCATCCCAAGGTGCTCGATGCCTACGATATCGGCGAGCCGGTATACGTGTTCGAGCTTAACATCGAAAGGCTGATCGAGACGACGACCGGGCAGATCAAGTTCAGCCCGATCTCCCGCTTCCCCGACGTTTATCGCGACAGCGCTTTTCTTCTCGACGAGGGTGTTTCGGCAGAGCAGATCCTGGCGACGGTCCGGGGAGCAAAAGGGAAGCTGGTCGAGAGTGTCGTCCTGTTCGATGTCTACCGCGGCAAGGGTGTTCCAGAGGGGAAGAAGAGTATAGCTTTCCGCGTTCAGTACCGTTCTCCGGAGCGGACGTTGACCGATGAAGAGATCAACAAGGCCCACGGGCGGATCGTCAAGGTCATGGAAAAGCAGCTGGGAGCACAGCTAAGATAATGGAGTAAAAAGAAAAAAACGGTTGATGGATGTATTTTCATGTGGTATAAAACCTTGTAAATTCAATGGTCTGTGCATCTTCAGGAGGTGGCTATGACCAAGGCCGATCTGATCGAAAATGTTTATCTGAAAACCGGTTATTCAAAGAAGGAATCCGCCGAGATCGTGGAGACCGTTTTTGACTTGATCAAGGACACCCTGGAAGACGGGGAAAAGATCAAGATTGCCGGTTTCGGAAATTTCGTCGTAAAAGAAAAGTCGACGCGGAGGGGGCGTAATCCGCAGACCGGCGAGGAGATTGAAATCACAGCTCGCAAGATCCTAACCTTCAAGCCGAGCCAGGTTCTGAAAAGCGCCATTAATAGTGATTCTTAACCATTGGTCAGCCGTCGGTGTGCGATGGATTTAGACCTTCCGGACAAGTTATATTTCAAAATTGGTGAAGTTGCCGAACTCGCCGGAGTGAAGCCGCATGTGCTGCGCTACTGGGAATCTGAGTTCGGCACTTTTCGTCCCACCAAAAGCAAGACCAATCAACGCCTCTATAAGAAAAAGGATATCGAGTTTGTGTTGCAGCTGAAAAAGCTGCTGCATGAGCAGGGTTATACCATTGCCGGCGCCCGCAAGCGGTTGCGCGAACTGGCGCGGGGCGGCGGTGCAGTCGACAGCCCGCAGACAGCATCACAGCCTGATTCGGATGAACAGGATGATCAGATGATGTTGCCACTGGTATCTGGTGTCGATAGCAAACTGGTTGATGAAATTCGCAGCGATATCGTCAGGCTGCGTGATTCCCTGAAAAAAGATTTGCCGAAGATTTCCGAATGAGAGTGACGTTTTGTTGATCCTGGTTACCAACGATGACGGCATCCTCTCTCCCGGTCTGTCCGTACTTGCCGATACCCTCGCCGAACTCGGACGGGTGGTGGTGGTTGCGCCGGATCGCGAGCGTAGCGCCATCGGCCATTCCCTGACCCTGCACGCGCCACTGCGCGCCGAACAGATCAAAAAGGATGTTTTCTCTGTCTCCGGCACTCCGACCGACTGTGTCAACCTCGCCCTGCATGGCCTGCTCGATGAGAGGCCCGATATCGTCGTCTCCGGTATCAATCGCGGCGGAAACCTCGGTGACGATATTACCTACTCGGGAACCGTCGCCGCGGCGATGGAGGCGACCTTGATGGATGTCGCCGCTTTTGCGATCTCCCTAGAATCGAAGACCTTCAACGCCGAGGATTTCGTGCATGCCGCAGATTTTGCTGCCGGTCTGGTCAGACAGGTTGTCGAGCACGGCCTGCCGACCGACACCTTCCTTAATGTCAACGTTCCTGCCGGCGAGGTCCGATCGGTTCAGTTGACGCGCCAGGGGAAGCGCAACTACAACGAGGTGGTCGAGGCGAAACTCGATCCACGCGGCAAGAAGTATTACTGGATCGGAGGCGGCGAACTCGGGTTTCATAATGTCGAGGGGACTGACTTTCATGCCATCGTCAACCAGGCGGTGTCGGTGACCCCGCTGCATCTCGATCTGACCAATTATCGATCCTTCGACGAACTCTCTTCCTGGGAAATCGACACTCTGGTTCCAGGGCAGGGCGACGATAAATGATGAGTGATTATGCGATTGCCCGCCGACGCATGGTGGAACAGCAGATTACCGGTCGTGGCATTGACGATCCGGTCGTCATCCAGGCCATGCTCGACGTGCCGCGGCATCGCTTCGTCGCCGAGGGGATGGAGGATCAGGCCTATAGTGATTTCCCGTTACCGATCGGCCATCGTCAGACGATCTCGCAACCGTTCATTGTCGCCTTCATGACCCAGTCGCTGCTGCTCGAGGGCGACGAGAAGGTTTTGGAGATCGGGACCGGTTCCGGTTACCAGGCGGCCGTGTTGGCCCGGATCGTCCGTCATGTCTACAGCGTCGAGCGAATTCACGACCTGGCGCGGCAGGCGCGCCGTGCGCTCGATTTCTGCAAGGCTTATAATGTTCACCTCAAGGTTGACGACGGGACCTGTGGCTGGAAGGATCAGGCTCCGTTCGATGCGATTATTACTACGGCCGGAGCGCCGGAGGTGCCGTTGACCCTGAAGGAACAGCTGGCTCCCGGAGGACGTCTCGTTATCCCGGTCGGCGGGCAGGGCGCACAGGTGCTGATGCGATATACCCGTATCGCGGGGGATCGCTATCGCGAGGAACAGCTTCTTGATTGCCGTTTCGTCCCACTGATTGGAAAGCATGGTTGGAAAGAGGAGAGTAGTTTGTGAAGGTGTTACGTCGTCTCTACGACTGGGTATTGAGCTGGGCCGAAACCCCGTATGGCCCGTTTGCCCTGTTTGTTCTTGCTTTTTGTGAAGCGTCTTTTTTCCCGATCCCCCCCGATGTTCTGCTGATCGCCCTGGCGATATCGGCGCCGGCCCGGGCGCTCTGGTTTGCCTTCCTCAGTTCGGTCGGTTCGCTGCTCGGCGGTATCGGTGGCTACCTGATCGGGGCACTGCTCTGGCAGACTCTGGCCTGGTTCTTTTTCTCCTATATCCCCGGCTTCAACTTCGAGGTTTTCGCCACGGTGCAGGAATATTTCCAGCGGTATGATTTTCTGCTCGTATTTGCCGCCGGGTTTACTCCGATCCCATACAAGGTCATCACCATCGGGGCCGGGGTGTTCGGGGTCAACTTCCTGATCTTCGTGGTCGCGTCGCTGGTCAGTCGCAGCGCCCGGTTTTTCCTGGTCGCCTGGCTGCTCAAGCTCTATGGACCTCCGATCAAGGTTTTTATCGAGAAGTATTTCAACTGGCTGGCTATCGCTTTCGTGATTCTCCTCGTCGGAGGGTTTGCCGCCATCGGGGCATTGAAGTAACGGCAGTTGTCAGTACAAGGATTGACTGTAGAGGGTTGTTTTCGCTAGAGTGTTGTAAATCTTTACGGGACCTCTTGAATCGATGTTTTTTCGTTTTGTAATAACATTAATGCTTTTTAGCCTGGTAGCCTGTGCCACCGGTCATCGGCCGGGTGTTTATCATACCGTGCGCAAGGGGCAGACCCTTTATACCATCAGCCGGGTCTACGACATCGATGAGCATTACCTGGCACGGATAAACGGTGTAGCCGACCCGACCGAACTCCAGGTCGGGAAAAGGATCTATATCCCGGGCGCGGCCGTTGCCAAACCGGTACCGGTTACGGTCCGGGAAGCGGCGCCGAAGCCGCCCCAAAAGGTCACCAAAGTAACCAAGCCGGCGCCGGCCAAAAGCGTCAGTAATCCGAAACCAATAGTTCGCCAAAAGAGCACTCCGGCTAAAAAGACACCGGTGTCGAAAGAGAAATTTATCTGGCCGGTCAAGGGTGAGATCGTTCGAAAATTCGGCAGCGGCACCAGCAAGGGGCTGGAGATCGCGGTTAATAGCGGGACACCGGTCTCTTCGGCTGCGGCCGGCAAGGTCATCTACAGCGGTTCCGGAATTACCGGCTACGGCAACCTGGTGATTGTCCGTCATGACGAATCGTTCTTTACCGTCTACGGTTATAACAGGAAAAACATTGTCGAGGCCGGTGCCTTCGTCAGCAAGGGTGAAAAGATCGCTTATTCCGGCAAACCGCCATCCGGTGGTGAAAACCGCGTCTATTTCGAAATTCGTTATGGAAAAAAGCCGGTCAATCCGTTAAGTTATCTACCCTGATCGGCTCAATTGAATTCCGGATAATAAAGGGGCAATTATGAGCAAAACCGAGAGCGATACGGACAAGTCCAAGACCACGAAAAAGACGTCAACGACAGATAGTCAGGACACCGACAGCCACTACGGTGACGCGATCAAGATCTACCTCAAGGAGATCCAGAAGAGTAATCTGCTCACCGCCGAAGAGGAGAAAGAGCTCGCGATCAAGATCGGCAAGGGGGATGAGTCTGCCCGCGCCCGGATGATCGAGTCGAACCTGCGGCTGGTAGTCAAGATCGCCAAGCGTTACATGAACCGCGGCCTTCCGTTTCTCGACCTGATCGAAGAGGGGAACCTCGGCTTGATCAAGGCGGTCGAGCGGTTCCAAGTCAGCAAGGAGTGCCGCTTCTCGACTTACGCCACCTGGTGGATTCGCCAGTCGATCGAGCGGGCCCTGGTCAACCAGAGCCGGACGATCCGCCTGCCGGTCCACGTGTCGGACGATATCAACAAATACCTCAAAATTTCCCGCGAGCTAGTGCAGAACCTCAATCGCGACCCCGAACCGGAGGAGATCGCCGAGATCATGGAAGTCGAGCCGGCTTATATCCGGCGGCTGATGGTTCTGGTTAAGAAGACTTACTCGATCGAGCACCCGATGGGTGAGAACAACGACTACAGCCTGATCGATACCATCGAGGATGCCAATTCCGTCGACCCTGAGAACCTGATCGAAGAGCTGAATAAGTTCGGCCATGTCTCCGATTGGCTCGCATCGCTGGCGGAGAACGAGCAGGAGATCCTCGCGCTCCGTTTCGGACTCAATGACCGCGAACCGCAGACACTGGATAATATCGGCCAGAAGTTTGGTGTGACGCGGGAGCGGATCCGCCAGATCGAGGCGAAGAGTATCGAAAAGCTGCGCAAGATGCTCGAAGAGAAGCAGACCGAAATTGAGCGGTTGATCTAATTTTTCAAGGAGAGAATCGTGGATGAACTGAAAAGTATTATTCGAGATATTCCCGACTTCCCTAAAGAGGGGATCATTTTCAAGGATATTACAACCCTGCTCAGTGACGGTCGCAACTATCACCGCATGATAGACCTGATTGCGCACCGCTACGTCGGTATGCAGATCGATCAGATCGTTGGAGTCGAGGCTCGCGGCTTCATCGTCGGCTCGGCGCTGGCCTACAAACTAGGAGCCGGTGTCACCCTGGTGCGCAAGCCGGGCAAGCTACCGTCCAAGACCAAGAGCGTCTCCTACCAGCTCGAATACGGCGAGGATACCCTCGAGATCCACGAGGATGCATTTAAGCCGGGTGACAAGGTACTCATCGCCGACGATCTGCTGGCGACCGGCGGAACCGTCGCAGCGGTGGTCGAACTGGTCGAAAGCCTCGGCGCCGAGATAGTCGAGTGCTGTTTCATGACCGAGTTGACCTTCCTCAACGGCCGGGAACGGCTGCCGAAAGACAAGGTATTCAGCCTGTTGCAGTTCGATTGATTACAATTAAACACGCCCCCGTAGCTCAGCAGGATAGAGCAACCGCCTCCTAAGCGGTAGGTCACAGGTTCGACTCCTGTCGGGGGCGCCAGTAATAACAGCCACTTAGATTTATTTCTAGGTGGCTTTGTTTTTTCAATTATAATTATGCTAACACAATTGCTAACTTGTGTTTTTTTTTAATGGATTTTTTTAGACTGTGGAAATGTTTCCCGATTTTTATATTACAGGAAGACTCGTTCTAAAATAGAGTCTTCTTTACAACGCCTAAGAGAAGAGTTTCCCTAAGGAGCACTAGAGACGTGTGTCATTATTCAACCGCATCAAGTTTAGGATATTCACCATCCCTAAAAACATCAAGGAGAGAGAGCCAAAACTCAACCGCTCCTTGTATGGCCTAAACGTGCGGGTTCTACCCCGTTTCTACGGACGGTTTGAAAACGCCTGAAACTCCATATCACGTCTTGCAATCCTTTTCCTCATACGTGGGTTATGGAAGCGTTCA
>PKTZ01000090.1 GCA_002868925.1 Desulfuromonas sp.
GGCAAGCTGCTTCTGGCCCTCACTTTCGTTAAGCAGCATCTGGTCGGCCGGATTGGTCAGGTAGCCCATTTCGATCAACACGGTCGGCAGATCACCTTGCCCAAGCGGCAAAAGCGGTGCCTCGCTGACTCCGTGAACGGTAAGCCCCGAGTCGCGCAGGGCAGAAGCGAGGTTCTCGGCCAGGCGCCGGCTGTCCTTGTCATCGTTATTCACGTTCTCGCCCGGCAGGCTTTCCGCCCGGCGGACGTACAGATAAATTCCCTGCGGCTTGTAAACCTCGGCCGCCTGGGCGTGCAGCAGCAACAGGGCATCAACGTCGGGATGAGCAGCCGCTTTCAACCGCTCTTCGAGGGTCAGACCATAATCATCGTCGCGGGAGAGATAGATAGGAATGCCGAGCTGCATCTTGATCTGTTTCTGCAAGCTCTGGGCAACCGCCAGGGTGACGCTCTTCTCCTTGACACCATTGATACCGATCGAACCCGGATCCTGGCCACCGTGTCCCGGGTCGATCGCCACCGCCCTGAGCACCGGAGCATCAAGCGGCTTCTTCTTACGCAGCAGGAATGAGAAGAAACGGTCGAGGGCCGACCCCTCCTCCTTCTGTGTCGCCGACGGATTCAAATTGCGGTAATAGATTTTCTGATCGAGCAGGCCTGAGAGATGGCGGGCGATGAAGTCTTCCGGAACCCGCAACCGACCGTCTATAAAACGCGGCTTGTTGGCAAGCGGAATGAAGCGCTCACCGAGCTTGATGAACCGGCTTCCCGGAGAGATGACCGCCGTTCCACGCGGTGTGCGGAAACGGTACAGGTGCGCGACCGAATCCCAATCGCCGCGACTTCCGAGCAGATCCAAGACGTCGTCGACGGCGAGAAACGCGACGCCGTCCCGCAGGTAGACCTCTTCCAACCGTTGCGGCTGATCGCCCTCGAGCGCCAGTTCGACGACCGCCTGCGCCGGAAGGGCGCAGAGCAGCAGTAAAAATATGATGGAAACAAAAATGCGCATATGGATGTATCCTCGCCAGGGAAAAATCGGTCAGTTATACCGCAGTTGGGAAAGGGCTGTCAACGCAGGCGGAGGGTTAGAGAACCAGGCGTTTCCCTTTTTCGACCGGGCGGTCGAGCTCCTTGAGCAGACGCCGGGTCAGGGATGTTTCGAGTTCTCGCAGGACCGCCAGGTTCCCGTTCATCGGGTCGATCTGGGCTCCGGCCGTCATGCCGTGGCCGCCGGCGGTGCCGAGATCTCCGACCACGCTGCGCAACAGAGGGCCGGCCAGGATGTCGTGTGAAGAAATGCGCAGCGAGAGAACCGCCTTGCCCTTGTAACGCCCCATCCCGAGAACGACGTCGATCCCTTCCATCCGCAACAGGAAATCGGCCATATCGGCGACGACATCCGGATTATCGATCTCATAGAGGTTGAAGACCATGACCGAACCGTACAGCCTGGCGTTTTCAATTGCCCGGTTGTAGGAGGAAAAATACTCCCGCGGCACCTGGGCGTGGGCGATATTGTAGAGAATCCGGTTGTTACTCAACTGCAGCAGGTTGAGGTAAGCCGCCCGGTCGTACTCGGTCCATTCGCGGCCGAGATCCTGGGTCTCCGACTTGATCGCGTAGAACAGGATCGTCGCCAGCTTGGTCCCGACATAGACCTCCTGCCCGAGCAGGTATTCATAAAGGATAGTTGCGGCGGCCCCGTACCCCTCGCGCACGTCGTAAAGCTTGCACTTGCGGGTCCGGTCGCGCAGCGGGTGGTGATCGATAACGATGTGAACATCGCGATCCGATGGAAATGAGTTATTCCCGGTGCCGGGCTGGGTGTCGACCATGCAGACGACTTTGTACTGATCGAGATCGAGGTCTTCGAATTGAACCGTCTTGATCTCCAACTCCTTGACCATCGCCCTATTTTCGCCGCGCCCGATGATACCACCGAAAGCGATGGTCGCATCGATGTTGGCGTTGACCTCGAGCATGTGGCGCAGAGCGAACGCCGCGGCCAGAGAATCGGGGTCGGGGTTGTCGTGGGCAACGATCAACACCTTCCCCTTGCCACGGACAAATTCAAGAATCCGGGCCGAGAAATCGCGGGAATAATCCATTTCAAACGACATGATCATCTCCCCGGTTGGTGCCGGAAATCGTTTCCAGGACGCGGGCAACCGCCTCCTGCGGCGAAGCGACGACGGTTATGCCGTCGAGCTCAAATTGCGGCCGCAGGGCGAACACCTTCTTCCCCAGTTTCAGCGCGATCGCCGCCTCGGACAGGGTACCATACTCCCCTTCGACCGCAATCAGCGCCTGCGCCGTGTGTGCGATGATAATGTTGCGGGCATGACCCATGTTGGTCGGTACGGCGAGAGTCACATGCTCGTTCGCTTCCTGTGCGCTCGCCCCCGGCAGGATACCGATCACCTCGCCGCCGGCATCTGCGCACCCCCGGGAGGCTGCGGCCATAACCCCGTCGAGGCCACCACAGACCATAACGCCCCCCGCTTCGGCGATCAGGCGCCCGACCTCGCCGGCCAGTTGTTCACCTTCGGCACTCGCCCGGCCGGCGCCGATGACGCCGATGATGTTTTTGCGCAGTCCCATAATCGTATGCTACAGCCGTCTCTTGACCCGTCGCAGCAACAGGCTGTTGGTGACAACCGAGACGCTGGAAAAGGCCATTGCCAGACCGGCAAACTCCGGCTTGAGGTAAAGACCGAAAAACGGGTAGAGCACTCCGGCCGCCAGTGGAATCCCGATGATATTGTAAATGAAGGCCCAGAAAAGGTTTTGTTTTATCTTGACCAGGGTGCGTCGACCGAGCCTGACCGCACGGACCACGTCACGGATATTGCCCCGCACCAGCACAAGGTCGCCGGTCTCCCGCGCCACGTCGGTCCCGCTGCCGATGGCGATCCCGACATCGGCCTGGGCCAGCGCCGGCGCATCATTGATGCCGTCACCGACCATGCCGACCAGTTTCCCCTGTTCCTGGTAGCTGGCGATGACGTCCTGCTTCTGACCCGGCTGCACTTCGGCCTCGACCGTCTCGATGCCGATCCGCTTCGCCACCGCCTCGGCCGGTTCCAGCCGATCGCCGGTGAGCATAACGCACTCCAGCCCCATATGATGCAGCAGGGTGATCGCCTCGCCGGTCCCTTCGCGAGGCTTGTCGCGCAGCCCGATAATCCCAAGGTTCTGGTCCTCGACCGCCAGGTAGACAATCGACATCCCCTCCGATTCGAGCTCCCGGCTGAGGATGACCAGCCCGCGCATGCTGACATGATTCTCCTCGAGCAGCTTGCGGCTGCCGAGCAGCACCTTCTCGCCGCCGATCTTGCAGATGACCCCCTGCCCGCCGATTTCCTCCGCATTTTCGGCCGCGGGGACCTTGATCCCCTTATGTTCGGCCCAGGCCGCGATGGACCGGGAGAGTGGGTGACTGCTGACCCTGGCAGCGGCCGCCGCCAGCTTGAGCATTTCGTCCTTGCTGACCCCTTCGGCATGCGCGATCTCCGCCACCCGGAAATCGCCATGGGTCAGGGTGCCGGTCTTGTCGAAAATAATGGTGTCGAGCCGGGCGATATTCTCCAGGCCCGAAGCCTTCTTGATCAGGATGCCGGCCTGCAACCCGATGGCACTGCCGACCATGATCGCGGTCGGGGTCGCCAACCCGAGGGCGCAAGGACAGGCGATCACCAGCACGGCGACCCCCATGCGGAACGCGAAGACAAAATCGGCGCCGCTGAAAATCCAGGCCGCGTAAGTCGAACCGGCCACCAGGATAACCACCGGGACAAAGACATTGGCGACGCGATCGGCCAACCTCTGGATCGGTGCCTTGTCGGCCTGGGCCTCCTCGACCATGCGCACGATGCTGGAAAGAACGGTCATCTCGCCGATCCGGGTGGCGCGCATCAGCATCCGGCCGCCGCCGTTAATGGTGGCACCGGTCAGCGGATCTCCGACCTCCTTGGCGACCGGGACCGGTTCGCCGGTCAGCATCGATTCATCGACCGCCGACCTCCCCTCGATCACTTCACCATCGACCGGGATCCGGTCACCGGGACGGATAACCAGGGTATCGCCGACCTGAACTTCGGACGTATCGACCTCCTGTTCCCTGTCGTCAACGAGGACAATCGCCCGATCGGCCTGCAGTTCGAGCAGCGCCCGCAGGGCACGGCTCGCCTGCCCCTTCGCTTTTGCCTCGAGCCATTTGCCGAAACGGATGAAGGTGATCAGCATGGCGCTGGTTTCGAAGAAGACTTCGCCGGAGAGGCCAAAAACATGGTTGGCGGCGAGCATCGAATAGCCGTAGGCGGCGCTGATTCCGAGCGTCACCAGGACATCCATGTTGGCCGAAAGATTGCGGATCGAATTCCAGGCACCGCGGTAAAAAGTGAGGCCGGCGCTGAATTGAACCACGGTCGCCAACGCCATGTTGACCCACAGGGTCTCTGCACCGAACGGTTGCAGCCACATCAGCGGCATGATCGGCAGCGAAAGAATCGCGGCGAAGATGAGCCACTGCAGTTCGCGGCGTGCTTCGAGGTCGGTGACTTCCGCCGACTCGTCCTCCATGACCGGCTTGTAGCCGGCATCGCTCACCGCCTTGAACAGTTCTTCGGGCGAGACCGCCGACTCGTCGTAAAATGCGGTCGCCGACTCATTGGCCAGGTTGACATAGGCATCGGTCACCCCCGGCACTGCCCGCAGCTTCTTCTCGACCGTTCCGACGCAGGTGGCGCAGGTCATGCCGTAGACATTAAAGCGCAGCTTGCCTTTGGCCGACTCATCCTGGAATGCTTCCTGTTCGTCCTGCTCGACCAGTGCTGCCAGCTCCGCTTCGTCGATCTCTTCGGGGGTAGGCTCCACAGGCTCCGGCTCTTCCCGGGGCTCATCCGCCTCGGCATCCGGGGCACTCTCCTCTACGGCCGGCGGCGGCGGCTCCTCATCTGCAGCAACGTCCGGTTCAGATGGCGGTTCTTCGAGTCGGTAACCGGTATCGACGATAACCTGGCCCAGCTGCTCCGGGGTAACCTGGTCGGCATCGTAGTGAATCCGGGCAGATTTCTCTTCGAGGGAGACCTCGGCCCGGTCAACACCGGCGCACTGCTGCAGGGCGGTCGTCACCCGGGCGACGCACTTTTCGCAACTCATACCGAAAACCGGAAGTTCCACGTAAGCAAGCGGCTTTTTATCGTCGTCGCTTACGCTTTTTTCGGTTTCGTTAATTTCTGGAAAGAGGGATTGTTGTGTAGCCATTCGAAATCGGGATCTTTCCTCGCGTCCTCCATCAGTCGGACGTCCTGGCTCGCGACAATGTCGAGCTCCTTCAGGGTTTCCTGCTCCTTCCCCTGGCGGGCGAAGACACAGGCCCGGTTGTAGTGGGCCAGCGGATAACGCACATCGTGCTGCAGGATCGCATCGAAACAGGCCAACGCCTCATCGAGTTGGCCTAAATCCATCAGGACATTGCCTTTGTTGTTTAACGTATAAAGTGAATCGGGATCACGGCTCAGGCTCTCCTCGAGACAGGCCAGCGCCTTCTCCAGCTCCCCCTGTCGTTCATACAGGATTGCCCTATAAAACGGCGGCTCCGGGCTTTCCGGGGCAACCTTGTCGGCATCGTCGAGGGCGGCAAAAGCCTCCTGTTCGCGATCATTATCGAACAGCAGGGTCGCCTTTTCAAGCAGCGCCTCGCCGAAATCGGGGTCGAGCTGCAGGGTCTTGTCCAGATCCGCCAACCCCTTATCCAGCTCGTGCAGGCGGATATGGCCAACGCCGCGATTATAATAATAGGAAGCGGCATCATCGCTCTTTGCAATCGCCTGGTCGTAATACCTGATCGCCTCCTCGTTGCGATCGAGTCCGGAAAGCGCATAACCGAGCCCGTTCAGGCAGGCCGGATCTTCCGGGTTTGCCTCCATGGCCAGCTCGAAACTCTCCAGCGCTGCTTCATAACGGCCGAGGCGGTTCAGGGCGTACCCCTTGTTGTAGTAGGCTTCGGCCGCGTCCGGCATCCGACGCAGCGCCTCGTCGTACATGGCGAGGGCATCTTCGGTCTGCCCAAGTTCATCGAGGATATTGCCCCGGTTGATGTACGCCTCCGGAAAATCGGGCTGCAACTGCAAAGAGAGATCGAGATGCTGCAAAGCCTCCTCAAGCCTGCCGATTTTTTCGAGCAGAACGCCGAAGTTGTGGTGGATGGCACCATTCTTCGGGTCGTAGGTCGAGGCGGTTCGGTAGAGCGCCAATGCCTTCGGGTAATCCTGCAGGTTGGTCGCCGCGACGGCACAGAGGTTCAACGCCTCGATATTGTGCGGGTGTTTCTCGAGATACTCTTCGGCCAGGTCGAGAGCGGTCTCGTCCTCACCACGGTCGAGGGCTATCTGGGCCAGTTCCAGCTGGCCGTGCCCTTCAAAATCGACGTAATCTCCGAATTCCTCGTTCATTCTTTCCACCTAAAATCGTGCAATATTTACAAATAAGCACTATATCAGGATTGGACGGAAATCGGGGAAAAAACCTAAAGGGAACCGGGTCTATTTTTTCGAAACGGCAGGGCTATTGGCCGCGCGCAGTTCGGCGACACTCTTGCCACCGACCCCCCAACTGGTGGGCTCAATCTCCTCGATCACCACGTGGGTCGAAGCCGGATTTTTTTCGAGGACGTCGGCCAGCAGCCCGGTAATGCCGGCAATCAGTTCCTTTTTCTGCTCATCGGTCGCGCCGGTCGTAATCTTCACATTGACGAATGGCATGGTGAGTTCCTCCTGAAGTCAGTGCCTGTTCCATTGAAAATTATCACACAAATCACATAACGCATAGGGTCCAAAACATGAAAAAGGCCTGCGTTAAGGCAGACCTTTGATTTCATGAATCCTTGTTTAAATACCGGGTCATCCGATCGTCAATTGCACCATCTTCAGCAGATGGGTCGGGTTGAACGGCTTCTCGATCCAGCCACTGGCACCGGCGGCCCTCCCCTGACTCTTCAACTCCTCGCTGGTTTCGGTGGTCAGGACAACGATCGGAGTAAACTTGGTCTTCGAAGCCTTGCGGGCTTCCCGGATTAGTCCAAACCCGTCCATGTTCGGCATATTGATGTCGGTGATGATCATGTCGACGTCATATTCGTCAAGTTTTCCGAGGGCATCGAGACCATCGACCGCCTCGACACTGCGGTAACCATCCTGATCAAGAGCCATGGTGACCGTCGTCCGTATGGTCGCTGAATCATCAACGACAAGAATATTCTTGGCCATCTGCAACTTATCACCGGAAAGTGGTTCGATCGATTGTTTCAAGGCGACCTCCTGCGCAAACGACAAAATCACACAAGGCGAAATAAATAACAAATAATTTATCCTGCAATTTCAATACTTTGCACTATAACTATATATGCAGATACCTGTCAATTGGAAACAATTAATAATGACAAGACTAAGGTAAATGGGACAGGGAGAGCATCAGATCGACGAGTTCAGCTTGCCGGCCGCCAGAAACGTGCCAGCAGGGCGGTGATGATAATGGCGAGCAGGAGGCGCAGCCCGAGCATAATCGAACCATAACCGCCGATGGCGACAAAGATCAGGATATCTTCGACCACAGCGTGGCAGGTCGCCAGGAACAGGCCGATCAGAAACAGCTCCCGTTTCGACAACCGCTTCTCCTGACTGACCCTGATGATGATCCCGGCGCCGTAGGCGATACCGAGGAAGATGCCGGTAAAAAGCGGAACCGCCGCATCGCGGGAGAGACCGACCCCCCTCATCAGCGGTTCGACCGAGTTGCCGGCCCGGCGGAAGATCGGCTGGTAGCGCAGAACCTCGAAGGCGACGACGACCGGCACGATAATCAGGAAGAGCTTGCCGCCAAGCAGCAGCGCGCCCCAGATGGCATCCACCAATGCGGCCATCACTGCACCCCCATCAGCGCCAGCCCCTGCATCACCAGGCCGGCGAGGACGGCGATGCCGAGGCGACAGAGGGTAATGACGCTGCCACGCACCCCGGTACTGCGAAGCACACCCCCTTCGAGCAGAAGGTTGTGTGCGATCCCCATCATCACCCCGCATTGGGTCACCTGCCACGGCGTCAGGTCGAGCGGGGCGAGAACAGCGATGGCAGCGTAGAGATTGACCAGGAAAGCAGCGACAAATGCAAAAGCCGCCTCGCCGGGGAGACCGAACAGGGTCATCACCGGTCGACAGAGTTCTCCCGCGGCAGCGAGCAGCTCTGTCCCCTTGAGCAGATCGACCACGACATAGAGCGGCAGCACCCACTTGACCAACTTGATTGAGGTCCCGATCCCGGCCCTGAATCCGTCGCGGATACGGGTCGGAATATCGGGGGTTTCCGCGGCAACGGCTGACTTATTATCCTGCTCGGTATCGTGCATCATACAATCATTTCAAAAGCGACTCTGCTTGACTTGTCGGTAGCGGCTCCACTATAGTTTCCGCCATGACCGATCTCTTCATAGCCGACGCCCACCTGCGCAATCCGGAAGATGAAAACTACCGGAAAATGCTCGCCTTTCTCGACCAGTGGCAGGGGAAAGTGCGTACCCTTTACCTGCTCGGCGATATCTTCCATTTCTGGATCGGTCGTCGCTTTGCCGACTTCCCGCGTTACCAGCCGCTGCTCGACCGGTTAAAATCGCTGCGGACAGCCGGCACCGATATCGTCTACGTCGAGGGGAACCACGACTTCTGCCTCGCTCCCTACTTCGCCGATCAACTCGGCTGCACCGTCCTGCCGGACGGCGGCGAGGTCGAGATAGACGGAACAAAGGTCTTTCTTACCCACGGCGACCAGGTCAATCCGGAAGATATCGGCTATCACAAGCTGCGCCGCTTCCTGCGCGGGCGGTTCATCCGTTTCGTCGGCCGCACCGCCAGCCCCGACCTGCTCTGGCATATCGCCAACTGGGGTTCACATAAAAGCGCCGCAAGCCGCGAGGGGAAAAGCATGCGCCGGGCACCACGTGACCTGCTCTTCGCCTACGGTGAGCCACACTTCGCCGCCGGTTGCCGGATCATGATCTCCGGCCACTACCATCAACCGATTTTCGAACAGAACGGCGATCGAACCCTGATCGCAGTCGGCGACTGGATCACCCAGTACTCGTACGCCGTCTATGATAACGGGGAGTTCCGCCTCGAAACCTTCGAAGGCTAGTCGACCATCCGTTTCGCCAGATCCTGCAGTGAGAGCTGCTGCAGCTCCATCGCCTCGGCCCGCGTCATTGTCTCGGACAGTCCGCCGATCAGCTGCCAGTCGATCATGCCGTCATCGTCTTGCCCGGTCGGCAACTCACCACGCAACTCCCGTAGCACCTCGGCCACGAACATCCGGTCCGGCGATCGGGCCGGCTGGTAGCCCTGCTCACCGTCATCCCGTTCTACCAAAACCAGTAGATGCGCTTTGATCAACTGGTCGATGAATTCACGCACCTGCATTTCCGACAGATCGAGCCGGTCGGCAATCTCATAACGATCGATCGGTTCGTCGCCACGGCAAAACAGCCGCACCGTTGCCAGCAGCACCGCCATCGCTCCGAAATCGCTCTGGTGCAGGAACGTCCGCTTGTTGCGGATCTCCCGCCCAATATGTTCCAGATTCTGGGCAGCGTAGCTCACTTCGACCCCGAGCAGAACAATAATCCAGGAGATATAGAGCCAGACCATGAAGACCGGCAGTGCGGCCATGGTCCCGTAGATGGCATTGTAGCGGGCGACCCCGACTTGCAGGCCGACATAACCGAGCTGGCTGAGTTGCCACAGGGTTCCGCCAAAGATGCCACCGATCAGAGCCGGCCGGAGCTTAACCCGGGTGTTCGGCATGAACAGCAAAAGGAAGGTAAAAGCGATCCACATGGCGATGTAAGGCAGGACCTTGAACGAAAAGGCAATGAAACTGCCGACCAGTTGCGTCCCCTCCAGCCCCTGAATGATGGTCATCGTTTCCAGGGTTGCGGTCATCGAAATTGCCGCGACAATCATCAACGGGCCGAAGGCGAGAACCGAAAAATAATCGGAGAAACGGCGGATAAGGGAGCGGGTCTCACCGACATGCCAAATGTGATTAAAGGAGCGCTCGATATTCGACAACAGGGCCAGCACCGAAACCAGCAGCATCATCAGACCGAAGGTCCCGAGCCGGGCGACGCTGGTGTTGTCGATATATTGAAAAATCTTGCTGACCACCGCCTCGGAACCGACCGCTAGGTTCTCCATAATAAGCGGCTCGAGCTGGTTCTGCACGCCGAGCCCCTTGAGGATGGCGAAAGCGAAGGCGAGTAGCGGCACGATCGACAGCAGGGTGGCGTAGGTCAACGCCGAGGCGCGCAGCAGGCAATTGTCTCGGCTGAATCCCCGAAACACCACCGTCCCCACCTGCAGCAACCAGATCCCGAATCGACGTGGAGCCGGCATGGCTTTGGTGTTCTCATCCCAGAGCCGGCCAACGAAGTAGCCGCTGATTTTACCGTTCGGCTTCCGCTTTTGCGTCATCGGTTACTTCCCCGCTTCTTTCGCGCCGTCAGTCAACGGAACCTCGAAAACCGGCAGCCCGAGAGAATAGAAGTTCTTCTCGACCTCGTCGGCACATCCAACGACAACAACCGACAGTTTATCCGGATGCAGATAGGTCTGGGCCGCCCGTTGGATATCCCCCGGGGTCAAGGCCGAAACCCGTTCGCGGTAATTGCGCAGGTAATCGTCCGGGTAATCGAAGAAATCGAGCCGCACCTGCTGGTTCAGCACCTGGTGGCTATTGGCGAAGGCGAAAACGAAGGAGTTGATCAGGCTCTCCTTGGCCAGCGTCAGTTCCTCACCACTCACCTCTTCGTCGCGGATACGACCGAATTCATCGAGCATCAGGCTGGTCACCTCCCAGGTGCTTGCACACTTGGTCTCGCTGCCGGCGATAAAACTGCCCGGCAGACGACGCCCGACCTGGAAGTATGAGTAGACCGAGTAGGCGAGGCCGCGATTGGAACGGATCTCGCGCATCAGGCGCGAGTTGAAGCCGCCGCCACCGAGGATGAAATTCATCACCCGAACCGCCTGCAGGTCGGGATTATCCTTGTCGATCCCGAGATGACCGAGCCGGATCGTCGCCTGCGGGATATCCTTGTCCGCGAACCAGACTCCGGCATCCTGTTCCAGGGGAAGATCGGGCAGCGGCTGGGGGTGGTAGTCGGCCGCCGGCCAGTCCTCGAACAGCCGATTGAGATCGGCCAGCAGCCTCTCCCGATCGAAATCGCCGCTGATCGCCAGCCAGAGATTGTCCGGCACGAAGTGCTGCCGATGAAAGTTGAGGAGATCTTCGCGGCTGATCGCGGAAACCGTCTCTACCGTCGGCGTGCGGCCGAGGGGATGCTCGCCGTATACCGCCTTGTTGAGCGTCCGACCGGCAATACTTCCGGGATTGTCGTTCTGTCGTCTGATCCCTTCGATACTCTGCCGACGCAACAGTTCAAGCCGGTCACTGTCGAAGCGGGGACGGCGCAGCACGTCGTCAAGGATATTCAGCGCCCGACCATAATCCTCCTTTAATACCGAGAGATTGATCGTCGTCGCGTAGGATCCACTGCTGACGCTGAAATCGATCGCCAGCGACTCGAGGTACTCCTCGAACGCTTTCGGATCGAGCTCACCGGCGCCACCGTTTTCGAGCAGGGAAGCGAACAAAGAACACCTCCCCTCGATCTCGGGCGGATCGGCGATCGAGCCGGCACCGATCATCGCCGTTACCTCGACCAGCGGCAGTTCCGGATCTTCGAGCAGGTAGACCCGGATACCGTTGGCAAGCCGGACCGGCTCGACCTCTGGAACCTCGAACGTAAGAGGCGCAAAAGTCAGATCATCCGGCCTGACTCCACTTGAACGGATAAGGCTGCAGGAAGAGATAAAGAAAGGAATCAGCCCAAGCAGGAAGATAGGAATAAATTTCATCACTCTGTCTCCTCCTTGCTCAGGACGACCACCGTCCGATTCGTCGGTGAAAAGTAGCGCGCTGCCACCTGCTGGACCTCCTCGGCGGTGATACCGCTGACGACCCGGTCATATTCGACCAGGTAGCGCCAGTCGCCGGCGATCGACTGGTAGTAGGCGAGTTGACGGGCCAGGCCGCCGTTGCTCCTCAAATGGCGCAACTGGTCGGTGCGCAGCCGCTTGCGGACCCGGTCGAGTTCTTCTTTTTCCACCGGAGCGGATGCCAGCCGCTCGAGCTCGACATATATCGCCTGTTCGACCTCTTCCACCGTGTGCGGAAAACGGGGAGCTGCGCTGACCACGAACAAGTTCGGGTAGCGGGAGCCGGGAGCGCCATAGGTGCCGACCGAAACGGCCAACTGCTGTTCGATCACCAGCGACCGGTAAAGACGGGAGGTCGGCCCGTCGCTGAGCAGCATGTCGATCAGGTCAAAGACATAATCTTCCCGACTCGGCAGGGTCGGTTTGTGGTAGGCGATCGCCATTTGCGGCTCGGCGTCAAAATCGATCCGGATCTGCTTCTCCCCCTTCTGTTCCGGTTCGACCGCCGCCACCGGCGGCACCGGAGTGCCGCTATCGATGTCGCCGAAATAACGATCGATCATGGCAACCGCCTGCTCGAAGTCGACATCACCGACCAGGCAGATCACGGTGTTGATCGGCGCGTAGTAGCGCTGCAGGAAATCGCGGGTCTCGGCCAGCGTCAGGTTGGAGATATCGGAATCCCAGCCGATGATCGGGTTGCGGTAGGGATGCAGGGTGAAGGCGTTGGCGACCAGGTTCTCGTAGAGCATGCCGGAAGGCTTGCTCTCGTATGAGCGGCGGCGCTCTTCCATGATCACGTCCCGCTCGGTATAGAATTCGCGCAGCACCGGGTTCTTCATCCGGTCCGATTCGATCGCTGCCCAGAGCTCGAGCTTGTTGGCCGGCAGATTGATCAGGTAGGTCGTCTGATCCTTGCTGGTGAAAGCGTTGTAACCGGTTCCACCGTTCTCCGAGTAGATGCGCGAGAATTCGTCCTTGACGACGTATTTCTTATGCTCCTGCTGCAACGCGGCCAACTGTTTCTCCAGCTCGGCAAGTTGTGCCGCGTCGGCATCCGGATCGAGGCGTAGCCAGTCGATTTGACTCCCGACCTGTTCGATCTGTTCAAGCAGCGGCTTCTCGGCGGCGTAGTCGGTGGTGCCGAGGGTCTTCGTCCCCTTGAACAGCATATGCTCGAGTAGGTGGGCCGCCCCGCGGGTCTGGCTGGTCTCGTGTACCGAGCCGACACCGAGGGTGATGTATGCCGAGAAGATCGGGGCATTATGGCGTTCGACGACCAACAGCTTCATGCCGTTAGCGAAAATGTGTTCCTTCACCTTCTCTTCCAGCTTCGTCGCCGTGGCAAGAGCCGGCAGTAAAATCAGGACAAACAGGAGAACTGAAAATTTGCAGCGTAGTTTCATATCCATTCCGGTCAATAAATTATTGGAAACAGTCTGTTTTTACCATCTTGAAAAAATATACACCATCGATCAAGGATGGTCGAGAAGAAGGAGGAAGGAAATGATCGTGCATCACCGGGCCGTTTTCGTTTATAGTGGCGGGCAAACGTCACCGAGGAAGCGATCATGCAGCAATTTGACCTGGAAGACCACGAATATATCGAACTTTGCAATCTGCTCAAGCTGGTCGGCATCACCGGCAGCGGCGGCATGGCGAAAATGCTGATCGCCGACGGTCAGGTGACGGTCGATGGCGAGATCGAGCTGCGCAAGCGGTGCAAGATACGGAGCGGCCAGGTCGTGTCCTGCATGGAAGAGACGATCGAGGTGGTCTGATCACCGCCCCCGTAGCGGGTCAAACAGGTACTCGAGGCCGTTGACCTTGATCTCGTACACGGTCCGCAGCATATCTCCAAGCTTCCCGTCCGGGAACCCCTCTCGCGCCATCCAGACCACATAAGGCTCCGGAAGATCGACCAGCAGCATGCCGGCATGCTTACCGTACGGCATCCGCATGCGGGCTAGATCCAGAAGTTTTTGATGATCGTAAAGTTGTGCTGTCACAGATTCCCCGGAAACTACGCGTCCTGCCTATTCAAACTGCTTGCGAAACTCTTCGAATTCCGCCTTCAAGGCGGCGACCTCTTCCTCCAGCTTGCGGATCCGCTCGTCCTCGGCGGCAACCTTCATCCGGGCCGCTTCCGGCGACGGAGTAGTGTCCGTTTCCGATATCTCCGGTTCACCGGCAAAAAGGTGAGCATAGCGCTGCTCCTTGCGCCCGACCTGCCGCGGCAGCTTGGCCACCAACGGAGCGTCCAGTTCCATCAGCTCGACCAAAACCTCTTCGACGGCAGCCAGGTCGGCGAAAGACCGCATCCGTTCACAACGGGTACGTAACTCGCCGAGAGTCTGCGGACCTCGCACGAACAGCTCGCACAGAATCGCCAGCTGTTCCGGCTCCAGATACAGCTTCTCGGCCATGGTGTGCCGGTACTTCGGCACCCGACTCCCCTCGCCGGCTGCCTGCATTGCCAGCCCCTTGATGCGGAGCCGGTCGAGCGCTTTAACGACATCGGTTTCGTCCAGCTCGAGGACCGGATCGCGGTTCGATTTCTGGTTGCAGGCGTTGGCCAGGCCGTTCAGGGAGAGCGGATAAACGTCCGGGGTGGTCATCTCTTTTTCGATCAGGCAGCCCAGCACGCGGATTTCGGTTACGGTCAGTTCGGTTTCCATCGGCGCTCCTTTGTTGTGTGTCGTCCGATTTTATCGGAACCTTTTACATCGTTCAAGATTGGAAACAGACCGGTAAACAAAAAACAGCAAACAACGAGGCCAACAATAATATTTCCAACTATTTTTCGGCCACTTACAAGCGTAACAGGTGTATAATGACAATGAAATGTAACCGGCTTTCGTTTTTGCTGGATACACCCCCCTCCCCCGCGATCCTCCGCTACAAAAATCCAGAGAAAGCCATTCATCGAAAGGAGTCGACCCATGGGACGCAAAATCATCGAATGCAACGCACCTCTATCGCCGGGCGGTTCAATCTGTCATGAAACCCTCACCGCCAACACGGAAGAAGAACTGCTTGAAATAGCCGGACGACATGCCATCAATGTGCATGGACTTTCCAACACCGAAGGGCTGCGTGATCAGCTCCGTGGCATGATCAAAGATGCCCGTTAGTTTTGAATGGGCACATGTGCGGCAGGATACGGGTCACTTTTTGAGAGGTGGCTCGTTTTTTGTGTACTGGAGAAAGAATGAAATGGATTAATCATGCCTTGGTCTATTCAGTAAAACTACTGTATAATTCTGGAATTAAACAAGACAGGAGGCAAACAACATGAGCGAGCTGATACCGGATGGAGACGATCTGCGCAAGGCGGTGAAATGGGTGTCCGGCGAACTGCAAAGCAATCCCGAGCAGCCGTTGCAGCCGCTGGTGCAGAAGGCGATCTTCACTTACGACCTTTCCCCGAAGGACGGGGATTTCTTAACCAGGTTTTTCCGGGAAAGCCGCCAGGAAGCATAAGTTTGCTTACTTTGATCAGCTCTTGCTTCGATTCGTCTTGCGCGTCGGCTCGGCGTTCCACGGATCGTCCGGCCAGGGGTGCTTCGGATAACGCCCCTTCATCTCTTTTTTGACCTCGGGATAACCGTTCTCCCAGAAACTATGCAGATCGGACGTGACCTGCAGCGGCCTTCCGGCCGGTGACAGCAGGTGGATCAGTACCGGTACCCGGCCACCGGCGATGCGGGGCGACTCAGCCAGTCCGAACAGCTCCTGCAGCTTGACCGCCAGCACCGGCTGCTCACCGGAATAATCGATGCGGACATTGGAGCCCCCCGGCACATTGATCCGTTCCGGCGCCAGCTCGTCGAGCCGCTGGCGGGCCGGCCAGTCGAGGCGCGCGAGCAGCGCCGATTTCAGGTCGACCCGGCGCAGCTGCGCAGCGGTGCGAACCGTATCGAGGAACGGCCCGAGCCAGCTCTCGAGATCGGTCAGCAGACCGGCGTCGCTGAAATCGGGCCAGTCGGCATCCTCTGTCTGCATGGAAACGAACCGGAGCCGCTGCCGTAGCGCAACGGTCGTTTTATCCCAGTGAAGAACATCCAGCCCCTTTTTGCCGATCCAGTTAAGCCAGGCGGAACGCAAATCGTCCGAAGTCGCTTTGGCCGGACGCGCCTGCAGAACCAGCGCCCCGTGACTGCGCACCTCCTGCGCCAGCACCTGCTGCCGTTGATCATCCCACTCGACCCGGCGCTGCCATTCGTCACCGGCACCGAACATCTTTTCGAAGTCGTCGCGAATAAACGGCAGCGCGGCGCTGATCGTCACCTCGGAGCGGGAGCGGCCGTACAGATCAACGGCAATCAGGAATTCGCTGCCGCGCAGATGCGAGGCCGATTCGAGCTCGGCGGCCATACCGTTGGCGAGCAGATATTGCCGGTCGCCCCCCGCGCGCAACTGCGCAATGCGATCGGGATAAGCGACCGCCAGCAGCCGGGCGACCTGCGTTTCATCAATCCTTGCGGCAGATCCTGAGAATTTGAACCGCTGTCGCCAGAAGCGAGCGGCGCGGGCAACCGTTGGCGTCGCCCGCCCCGACCCGACCCGCTGCAGTTCGTCGATCAAATCCCGTCCCTGCCCCGATCCTTTTCCTTCGCCGAGCAGAGCGACCAGGTCGGAACCGAGCTCCGGACAACCATCCTGCTGTGCCTGCAGCAGCAGCCGGGCGAGACGGGGATGAGCCGGGAGTTCTGTCATCTTTCGCCCGATATCGGTCAACTGCAGGCGCGGATCGAGGGCACCGAGAAGCTGAAGCAGGTGCCTTGCCGCCTTGAGATGCCCGGCCGGCGGCGGATCGACCCAGGTCAGGCTGTCGGCATCGGCAATCCCCCAGTGCGCCAGATCGAGGGCGAGCGGCGCCAGGTCGGCGACGAAGATCTCGGGCGGTGCCTGCACCAGTAGCGCCCCTTGCGTCCCTTCGCTCCAGAGACGATGACAATTCCCCGGCCCGAGTCGGCCGGCGCGACCGGCCCGCTGCGTGGCGCTCGCTGCCGAAATCCGAACAGTCTCGAGAATGGTCAGGCCGCGGGCGGCGTCGAAGCGGGGCCGTTTTTCGAAACCGCTGTCGATCACCGTGCACACACCCTCGATGGTGAGGCTGGTCTCGGCAACGTTGGTCGCCACCACCACTTTACGTCGCGATCCAGGCTCGATCGCCCGGCGCTGCTCGGCAAGCGACAATCCGCCATAGAGCGGGCAGATGTCGATATCACGATGGTTACGACTCAGCGCCTCGACCGTCCGGTCGATCTGGTAGGCTCCCGGCATGAAAACCAGGATATCGCCATCCCCCTGCTGCAAAGCCTTGCGAACGCTGGCAACCGTCGCCGGAACGATCTCTTTCACCAAAGCATCCTGCCCGGAATGGGAGATGGTGATCGGATAGGTTCGCCCCTCGCTGCTGATCACCGGAGCGTTACCGAGCCGGGCGGAGAGGTTTTCACTGTCGAGGGTTGCCGACATAACGACAATCTTCAGATCGGGACGCAACCCCTGCTGTACATCGCGGCAGAGTGCCAGGGCGAGGTCGCTGTGCAGGTTGCGTTCGTGGAATTCATCGAAGATGACTACACCGATGCTGTGCAGCTCCGGGTCGGACTGCAATCGCCGGGTCAGCACCCCCTCGGTGACCACCTCGATCCGGGTGGCGGATGAGACCTTGCGCTCGTAACGGATGGTGTAGCCGACCGTCCGTCCAACTGCTTCACCACGCTGCCGCGCCATGAAGTCAGCGGCGTTGACCGCGGCGATCCGTCTTGGTTCGAGCATAAGGATTTTTTGTCCGTCCAGTCCGGGAAGGTCGAGCAGAGCTGGCGGTACTCGGGTCGTCTTGCCGGCGCCGGGCGGGGCTTGCAGAATGACGATCGGGTGTGATGACAGGGTGGCGCGTAGTTGCGGCAGAACTTGGTCGACCGGAAACGTGATTTGCGTGGAGGTTGAGGTCATGGTGCATCTGATACCGCACCGGGGCGCTAATTGCAATGTTCATCTCAATTGAACATTTAAACCAATACATTAGAACCGTGGGGTCCCGGCCCGACACTCCGTACTTCGGATGGGGACACTTCCCTGAACTTCGGGAAGTGTCCCCGAAGCAAAACGAACCAAAGAAAAATCCCCTGCAGTGGCTTTTTTGTTCAGTTGGTTTGCCTCTTTTGAACTAGGTAGTAAGGATATCGCCCTGAGGCGATCACGGCTAACCTCCGTTGATGTCGCGGTCAGACTACAATTTATAGGTAGCGCGCTGACAAACGTGCGCCTCAAGAGCTATGGTAGAAAGGCAAAACCGACCTGCCGGAACCACCAACGTCGTTGATCGTCGCAGCTCACTTCAAGCTGGAGAGCGACGCAGACGAAATTTACGAGGTTGGGCGTGTCGGCGAAAAGCGGCAGCGTCAACCGCGAATGCCGTGCCCACCGCCAGGTGCGTGCTTTCTTTTGCGTCGTTTTCTTTTGTCACGCTGACAAAGAAAATGACGCCGGCTGTCGGGCCGGGACCCGACGGTTCTGATCTTGATCTTGGATTTTAGATCTACAGAAAACAAAAGTCGTGGGGGCCCGGCCCCACACGCCGGGTTCATTTCTTCATCAAGCCATGAAGAAACGAACCAAAGAAGCGGCTCCCCTGCGGGGGGCTTTTCTGTGCGGTCGGTTTACCTCTTTTGTCTTTCGGTGGTTGAGAGATCGCCTCGAGGCGATCACGGTATATCTCCGTTGCTGTCGCGGTCAGTCTACGTTCAAGGAAACGCGTTGGCTCGCTTGCACCTCAAGAGCTATGGGGAAAAGCTTAAACATCATCGCCCGAATCACCGGTGTTGTTGATCCTTGCAGCCCATTGCAGGCTTGAGAGACACGCAGACGAACTCTATCGAGCCTGACAGCTCCGTTGAAAAACAGCAGCGTCAACCGCGAATGCAGTGCCCACCGCCAGGTGCGTGTTTTCTTCTGCTTCGTCTTCTTTGTCACGCCGACAAAGAAGATGACGCCGGCTGTCGGGCCGGGACCCGACGGTCTTGACCTCAAGATAGAATTTAAATCCGGAAATCACCACCTCCCCCTTCACCTTGACTCTCCAAAGCCGCTTGTTACGCTTAACCTATCCAGGAAGCATCTTCGCAGTTCTGTCTGAATGGTGACATCACCAAGGGGAAAGTATCTAATTATGCTGATCAAAAACCTAACCATACCCGAAACACTGCTGATCTATCCGGTCAAGGAACAGGTCATCTTTCCACACATGGTCTTCCCGCTGTTCGTCGATAGCGGCGAAATGCCGCTGATCGACCAGGCAATGCACGACGACCATCTGGTCGGCATCCTCAAATACATCGATGATGAAAAACCACCGACCCCGGACAATCTGACGCGGGTCGGCACAGTCTGTCACATCAATAAGGTTTTTCGCTTCCCGGAAGGTGGAAGTAAGGTCGTGGTCGAAGGGGTCCATCGGATTTTTATCGACGAATTCATCGAGACCGAACCTTTTCTCAAAGCTTCGATCACCGCAATCGAAGAGGGCGACTCGAAAAACCTGATCGCCGACGCCCTGATCCAGAGCGTCAATGCCCTGCTGAAAATTGCCATGGCCTACGGTCGACCACTGCCGGGCGATGTCATCAAAATGATCGACGAGATCGACTCTCCCGGCCGCCTGTCCGACCTCGTCACCATCTACCTCAGCCTGAATGTCGACGAACAGCAACGGATGCTCGAAATCACCGACCCGATGGAGCGCCTGAAAGAGGTCTACATCCATCTCACCAACGAGGTTCAGAAACTGCAGGTGCAGGGTGAGGTCCAGTCGGAAGTCGCCAAACGGCTCGGTAAAAATCAAAAAGAGTACCTGCTCAAGGAGCAGATGAAGGAGATCCAGGAACAGCTCGGCACCGAGGATCCGAATCAGGCCGAAATCAACGAGCTGCGTACCCTTTTGGACGAAACAGAGATGCCGGAGGAAGTCAGGGCCGTAGCCGAAAAAGAGCTCTCCCGACTGGAACGGATCAATCCCGCCTCGCCGGAGTACACCGTGGCCCGGACCTACCTCGATTACCTCTGCGCGGTCCCCTGGCTCAAGGGGAGCGAAGACCAACTCGACATCGCCAACGCCCGCATCATCCTCGACGAGGATCACTACAACCTGAAGGAGGTCAAGGAGCGGATCCTCGAATACCTGGCGGTGCGCAGCCTGAAGGAGACAACCAAGGGACCGATCCTCTGCTTCGTCGGACCGCCCGGCGTCGGCAAAACCTCCCTCGGTCGCTCGATCGCCCGGGCGATGGGCCGGGAATTCATCCGGATGTCGCTCGGCGGCATGAAGGACGAAGCCGAAATCCGGGGACACCGCCGCACCTACATCGGCGCCCTGCCGGGACGGATCATCCGCGAAATCTGCCGGGTCGAGGCGAACAACCCGGTCTTCATGCTCGACGAGATCGACAAGATCGGTCAGGACTTTCGCGGCGACCCGGCCTCGGCCCTGCTCGAAGTACTCGACCCGGAACAGAACAACAGCTTCAACGATCACTACCTCGATGTCCCGTTCGACCTTTCACGGGTAATGTTCATTACCACCGCCAACCTCCTCGACCCGATTCCGCACGCTCTGAAAGACCGGATGGAGGTAATCCCGCTCTCCGGTTACAGCGATGAGGAAAAATTGCAGATCGCCCTGAAATACCTGATCCCGAAAGAGGTCAGCGAAAACGGCCTGGAGGAGGAGCCGCCGACGTTCGAAGAGGAGGCGCTGTACAAGAGCATCAAGGACTACACCCGCGAAGCCGGGGTGCGCAACGTCGAACGCAAGATCGCCGCGGTCTGCCGCAAGATCGCCCTCGAGAAGACCGAAAAAGGGACGAAACGGCAGACGATCACGCCGGCGGTGGTCGAGGAACTGCTCGGCCCCTGCAGCTACTTCACCGATGTCGCCAGCGAAGAGGACCGGGTCGGCGTCGTGACCGGCCTGGCCTGGACCGAAGCGGGCGGCGAAATCCTCTTTATCGAGGCGACCCGGATGGAGGGGGACAAGCGTCTCACCCTGACCGGCAGCCTCGGCGACGTGATGCAGGAGTCGGCCAAGGCGGCCCTCTCCCACATCCGCTCGCACGCCACCGAGTTCGGGATCGATCCGGACTTTTACGAGCATTCCGACCTGCACATCCACGTCCCGTCCGGAGCCATTCCCAAGGACGGGCCGTCGGCCGGGGTCACCATCGCCACCGCCCTGGTCTCGCTATTGAGCAACCGGCCGGCCCGTCGCGACGTCGCCATGACCGGGGAGCTGACCCTCTCCGGCCGCATCCTGCCGATCGGCGGTATCAAGGCGAAGGTCCTGGCCGCCCGTCGGGCCGGGGTCAAGACCATCCTGCTGCCGCAGCGCAACCGCGAGAGCCTGCAGGAGCTCGACCCGCACCTCCTGAAAGATGTCGACATCCGATTCGTCGACAGCCTGGCCGACATCATCAAGATCGCCCTGGTTCAACCGGGCAGCCCGGGCAACCGCTCCCGCCCGGCAGCCCCCACCTCCAGCAGTCTGTTCGTCCCCGGCGGCTAGTCTCTCCCGTATCGAAATCATGTTGACGATACGCCCCTACAGTGATAGGTTGTCAAATGACAACCATGGAGAAAAAATGGAACAACTGACCCCGCGCCAGCAGCAAGTTCTCGACTACATCGAAAGTCACATCGGACAGCACGGCTACCCCCCCACCCTGCGCGAGATCGCCGCTCACCTCGGCATCAGCGGCACCCTCGGGGTGATGAAGCATCTGCAGGCGCTTGAGAAAAAAGGGTACATCGAAAAGGATGTGGCCAGCTCGCGCGGCATCCGCCTGAGCGGCCGACCGAAAGAGACTATCTCCCTTCCGATCGTCGGCCGGGTCGCCGCCGGCTCGCTGCAACCGGCGCTGGAAAATATCGAGGAACATTTCGGCATCGAGCGCGGCCGGGCCCGTCAGGGGGATTTCATGTTAAGGGTCCGGGGGGACTCGATGATCGAAGCCGGCATCCTCGACGGCGACCTGGTCCAGATTCGACCGCAGAATACGGCGTGCAACGGCGAGATCGTCGTCGTTCTGGTTAACGACGAGGCGACCCTGAAGCGCTTCTACCGCGAAGGGGATCGGATCCGGCTGCAACCGGAGAACAGGGAACTGGAGCCGATCCTGCTGCGGGCCGGTGACGGCGAGATCGGCATCGTCGGTAAGGTGGTCGGGCTGTACAGGGAATTCTAAAAAAAAGAAGATAGCAGTCAGGAGTCAGAAGACAGGGGGGAAATCCGAATGTATTTATTCTGTATTCTCTCTACTGCCTTCTGACCTTCCGGGTTTTCAATATGGAAAGTATCAACACCCCGGTCCGGGTCGGCGCCGTTTTCGGCCCCGGCAACCGGATCAAACCGGTCTGGTTCGACTGGAAAAAAAGAAAATACACGATCCAGGAGATCACCTACCGCTGGCAGGAGCAGGACGGCGAGGAGACCGCCTTCCACTTCGCGGTCAGCGACGGCAACGACCTGTTCGAACTGGCCTATAACAGCGGCAGCCAGATCTGGCTGCTGACCGCCCTCGAGGTCGGCAACGGATGAATCACCGCACCATCCTGCACTGCGACATGAACGCCTTTTTCGCCGCCGTCGAGCAGCAGTCGAACCCGTCCCTGCGCGGCCGGCCGATCGGCATCATCGGCTCCGGCGCCCGCACCATCATCACCACCTGTTCCTACGAAGCGCGCGCCTTCGGGGTCAAAACCGGCATGACCATCTACGAGGCTAAGCAGCGCTGCCCGCAGATCGAGCTGGTGGTCGGCAACAACCGCAAGTACACGGCGACCTCGACCGGCATCAACCAGATCTTTCGCGACTACACGCCGCTGGTCGAGGTCTTCTCCATCGACGAATCGTTCCTCGACCTGAGCGGCAGCCTCAAGATCTTCGGCTCGGCGACCCGGATCGCCATGCAGATCAAGGCCCGGATCAAGCACCGCTTCGGCATCACCTGTTCGGTCGGCATCGCCCCGAACAAGCTGCTGGCCAAGCTCGCCTCGGAGATGAAAAAACCGGACGGCCTGACCATCATCCCTCCGGACAAAGTCGATGCAACCCTGGAGGACATGCCGGTCGGAGAGTTGTGCGGCATCGGCAAAAGGACGAAACAGCACCTGCTCACTCTCGGCATCCGCACCTGCGGCGAACTGGGGCGCTTCCCCCGCCAGGTTCTGAAAAAACGGTTCGGCATCAACGGTGAAAAGATGTCCAACATGGGACGCGGCATCGACCTTTCACCGGTCGTTCCGACATCGGAAAAGGACGAGGTCAAATCGGTCGGCCACAGCATGACCCTGCCGCACGACATCACCGCCCGCGAGGATATCTGTCGTTACCTGCTCCGCCTTTCCGAGATGGTCGGCCGCCGCGCCCGACGTTACGGAGTGACCGGCCGCACCTTCACCCTGACCGTACGCGACAACGACTTCGAGACCCGGAGCGTCAGCGAAACCGGCCTGTCATACACCAATCGCAGCGACGAAATCTACCGCGCCATCCTGACCATCCTCGAACGTTTCCCCCTCGACAAGCCGATCCGCCTGCTCGGGGTGCGGCTGAGCGGCCTGCGACATCAGGTGCGGCAATACACCCTCTTTCCCGACGATCATCGCAAAGAGATGGTCACCGAGGCGATGGATGACGTCAACGACCGCTACGGCAACTTCTCCGTATCGTTCGGCAGCGTCCTCGACAGCGAACGGGGAGCAAGGGTCATCTCACCCGCCTGGCGTCCGGATGGAATCCGTTATGTCAACGTGGAATAATATTGAGGGACTTATTGGATAGTTTTCAACATTAACTGCATTGTTAAAAAGAACCTTATTCGGCAAACCCTGAAAAATCGTCCCACAGCGCCTGCGCCACCGGTCCGGCCGGCTTGTCCCGCATCCGCGCCACGCAGATCTCGACATCCATAGTCGAAGCGTACCCCCGGATTTCGAGGGGAACCAACCGCCCTTCCCTGAGCTCAGCCTTAATCAAGTGCTCATGCAGCCGCCCCCACCCCATTCCGGCGAGAAGAATCTCTTTTTTAGTCGCATGATCGGTGACATACCAGTGCCTTTCCTCGGCCAGGAAGCCGAAGCTTTGTGGCCTGGGGTGACGACTACTGTCTTTGACCACGACCTGCACAGCACCCTGCAGATCGGAAAGAGTGAGGACCTTTTTGCCAAAGCTGTTCCTGAAATCTGGAGCTGCAACCGTAATCAGACGGGATGATGTCAGAAAAGATGTCTCTAAGGAGAGGTTTTCCACGAACCAGGGGCTGACCGCCAGATCGGCCTCCCCCGATTCCAGCCGTTCGAATGCGCCCCACAGGGTATCCCCGGTGATATTGAGCTGCGTGTCCGGAAATCTCTTCTCGCAATTACCGAGAGTCTTCAGGATCAGTGGCAAGGGGCAACTCGCCTCAATGGCAATATTGAGCTCCGGCTCGTTCCCCTGCGCCAGGTGTTTCGCCATCTCCTGCAACGTGCCGCTCTGCTTGAGGATGCTACGGGCCTGCTGGCAGAGCTTCTCTCCCGCCGGTGTCAGGCTGGCCCGGTAGCTCTCGCGCGAGATAATCGACACCCCCAGTTCATCCTCAAGCTTCCTGATGGCAACACTGACGGTCGGCTGGGTTCGGTGCAGGCTTTCGGCAGCGGCAAGCACACCTCCGGTATCGGCAATCGCAACCAGCATACGTAGCTGTTCAAGAGTCATAAAACACCTCCACAGTGACAATACAAATTATTTCTATATTTATTATCAATTTTAAATATTATTTTTTTATAGATGACCGTGCTAGTCTCGAATCATCGAACATAAAAACTATCCAATAAGAGGAGAACAAAAATGATCTATAAAACTTTAACCGTACTCGCTGCCCTGATTTTCTTGGCCCAGTTGGCCACTGCCGCCACCTACAAGGTCGATCCGGTTCATTCACAAGTTCAATTCACCGTCGATCACCTCGTCGTGTTCAAGGTGAGTGGCGCGTTCAACGAATACGAAGGTGAGATCGAGGCTGACCCGACATCGAAGACCCTCAAATCGGCTAATGCAAACATCAAGGTCGCATCGATCGACACCGACGAACCGAAACGGGACGATCATCTCCGCAGCCCTGACTTCTTCGATGCAGCCAATCACCCGGAAATGACCTTTACCAGCAAACGGATCGAAGGACAGGGCAACGATATCACCGTCTATGGTGACTTGACGATTCGCGGCACAACGAAGGAAGTCGCGCTCAAGGGGAGCTACCGTGGAGAGAACACTGACCCCTGGGGCAACGTCCGCTCAGGTTTCGCGGCATCAACAACCATCAACCGACACGACTACGGCCTGAGCTGGAACAAGGCGCTCGAAACCGGCGGCTTTGTTGTCGGTGACGACGTGACGATCGACCTCGAAATCCAGGGAATCCGACAGTAAGTAGTATCTGAATCAAGAGAGAGAAATGCGAGGTACCCTATGAAAATCGGCCATGTTCACCTGAAAATACGCGACATGAAACGTTCGGTCGACTTCTACCGGCAATACCTCGGCATGGAAATCACTGAACAGCTGGGAGACGCCATGGTTTTCATGTCGGCCGGAACGATGCACCACGAGCTGGCCCTTCAGGCGGTCGGACCGGATGCCCCCCTGCCCCGCCGGCACGATGTCGGTCTCTACCATATCGCCTTCGAGGTTCCGGACAAGCAATCTTTCGTCGAAGCCTTTCAAACCCTTAAAGACGGGGGAATCAATACTTATCCTGTCGATCATCGCATCAGCTGGGCGCTTTACTTCAGCGACCCGGACGGCAACGGCATCGAAATCTACTGGGACACGCGGGGAACTGCCTACGGCACCACCCGCTGGAACGGAGTCGACCAACCGCTTCCGGAAGAGAAACTTGCAAGTTAACCTTTCAACGTATCAGGGAGCGACCTGCCCAGGTCGCTCCCTGCTTTTCTGATAGACAACCACTTAATCTTCTAGAGTTGAAGACAGTATTTATCGGCCTGACTGTTCCATCATCTTCTCGACAATCAGACCGGTCGGAATCGCAAAAAAAAGCGTCAGCAGTGATCGCCCGAGTGAAAAAGGCCAGCCCAGAAAACCGACCTCGAGCGGAATCATCGGTAGCTTGACCGCGTAGGCGGCCAGAACTATCGTCACCACGGCCCAGCGCGCCCCCTGCTTGCGGATTGTCATCAATAACGGGAAGATGATGTAGGGCGGACCGATCAACAGAGTCCCGCAGAGTGCGGCGATGAGCAAGGCCTTGGGTCCGCTGTCCTGCCCCAGCAGGCGCGCTACAGTGTCGCGACTGATCCAGACCTGCACCAGCCCCACCAGACCCATTACAGCGAGTACCAACAGGCAAACCGAACCGAGGAGAGTGGCTCCCGACTGCAGGGCCATCAAGGCCTTCTCCGGCTTGACCCAACCGACCCACAGGTAGAGGAGCAGGGTCAGGCTGACCAGCCACTGCGAAACAAACCAACGCAGCACCATCATATCAGCCCCCCGATCAAAAGACCGATCAGTAAAGCCGAAACAAAAGTGACCGCATTTCGCCAGAGGGTGAACCGCCAGCCGAAAACGTGGGCTTCAACCGGCAGCGTCACCACCCCGACGGAAACCCAGGAGACGATAAAGGCAGCTGCCGCCGGGGGCCAGGCGCCGGATTCGATGAACGACCCGGCGATCGGGAATGCCGCAACCGGTGGACCGATCGCCACCGCTCCGGCCAACCCGCCGTTCAACAGAGAGAGAAAGTGGTTATCCGCCCCGAGCCAGGAGTGAACCAATTCCGGCGGCACGAACTCTTGAAACAGTCCGATCAGGGCAAAGATCGAGAGCAGCAGCGGAAACATTCGAAGTAATGTTTGGCGAGCGGCAGTAAGGCTCTGTCGACCCTTCTCTGCATCCTCTTTGAAACAGAAGAGATAGATGATGGCGATTGCCACCAGGTATATCAGGCCGGTCTTCAGCATTTTTTAGAAACTACTTGTCGAGAGGAAGAATATCATCGATCAACCCCATTTCCACAGCGCGATGATAAAGAGAATGATCAGAACGATCACCAGGTTCATGTAAGCGATCATGTAGAACTGACGACCGGTGCCTGAGTTGGGGCTCTGGTTCGCCTCGTACTCACCGGCAACTTTCAGGCGCTCCATCACCTGTTCGTTATGCGGAGCCAGGGAGAGCGCTTCGGTGAGATCGGTTCCAGCCGTATGCCGTTTCATATGCTCCCCGTCCGCCCAGATGTCACTCTCAGTCGCATCATAAACCGTTCCGTTGTAGGCGAAGTAGCAGGGACGCCCATCCTTGCCGTCAAAAAAGCTGAGCGTCGCGGCATTGAAAGGTTCGCCGGGGACATGTTCTTTGTTCGTTTTTTTGCTGAGACGGGGGCCGATGATCTTAACCACGAAAATAGCCGAAATCATCATCAGCAGGTATAGGCCGACCTTGACGGAGAGCAAAATTCCGAACCTTGTATCGAATAACTGCGACCAGGATGAGAAACGCATCACTGTCAGGAGCACCCCGGTAATACCGACAACCCAGAAAGACAACACCCCCACCATCTTCTCGCCGCGCGGTAATCCCTTGGCGGCATAGGCCGGCTTGAGGACGATGTGTACATAGAGGATCGTACCGAACCAGAGAACGGCAAACAAGATATGCAGATAACCGACGATAAGGCGAAAAATATGGCCCAGTGTACCTGAGCTATCTTCAGTTTCGGTATCGTAAAGTTGAGCTAGGAACAACTCGCCATCGTCAGTCAATTCGCCGCCACCGGTCGGGTCGAGATGGCAATAGCTGCAGCTGTGGCCGCTGTTCAGCGCCATGTATTCAGTTGCGTCGGCATCGAAAACCGGAGCGATTACGATCAGCAAGATGATTGTGACCAGAAAATGATTTCGCATAAAAACCCTTGCAGACTAGAATGGCACTAGTTTAAGCCCCTTTATCGTCGCAACGGAGTAAACTCGGGACCGTCCCCTCGCTTCACCGGGGGCTGTCCCGGATGTTTATGGCCAAGTAAACGTGCAGCTTCGCGGCGCAAAGACCTGGGACAGCCCCCCGTGCGGGGACAGCCCCGGTTTTGCTCTTTTATTATTGAACCTACGCGATGACACTATACCAGACCCGGGCCGTTGCCAAAACCTGAACCCGCATCGCGCTAACAAAATACAAAAGCCTCAACCATTTAGGCTGAGGCTTTTGTGGAGAATCGTTGAGGCAATAGCGTTTCAGTCGGCGAGAGTTTTCCGGGCCAGGTTCAGATATTCGTTCCCGACCCTTTCGCCCCACGACTGGTATATTTTCTCGGCACCATTCTTTAGGGACTGCCAGTCCGACTCTTGCAGGGAGATAAACTCGATGCCGGCAGTTTTGGCATTGGTGATCTGCTCCTCCTGCTGCTGGCGAGTTAGCTTCCTTGCCGAGGCACTCTCTTCTGCGACAACTTTCAAGAAGGTGTCTCGAACCTCCGGTGGGAGCTTATCCAGCCACTTCTTATTGACAATATGAACATACAACCCCTGGGCGTAATTGATGTCGGTGTAATACTTGGCAATATTGAATTTTTTGGAAATGTTGCAGACGATCGGGGTGTGATCGAGTCCATCGATAACTCCGGTCTGCAGCGCCTGGGGAACATCCGGCCAGGGGAGGACTGTAAACTTGAGTCCCCAAGCCTTATAGGTATCGACGTTTACCGGAGCCTGGGCAATCCTGAAATTGACCGATTTGGCATCGGCAAGAGTTTTCACCGGGGTGGTTGTGGCCCAGCCATAACTGCCGTAACCGGTAAAATCGAGGACCTGCATCCCGCTTCTGAGCGGTGCATCCCGGAACGGCTGCCACAGGCTCGGTGTAGTGCGGAATTTATCCAGCTTATCGAAGGTATCGACAACAAAAGGTAGATTGACGATGCCGAGTCTCGGCGCGATATTAGCCGCAGCAACGGAAGAGCTCATCATCCCCTGCACCGCCCCGAACTTGAGTTTATTGATCACATCCTTCTCACCGCCGAGTTGACTGAGCGGGCGAAAATCGACGTAGAGGCGACCGTTCGTCTCTTCCCAGACCCGATCGCGAATACGGAAGCCAACCGCAACCCCTTCGATGGCGGGGTGACCGACACAGGAAAGAAGGTAAGTGAACTCTGCTGTCGAAGGATCGAAACCCGGCTTCCAGTTTTCGAGGGGATCTTTTGCCGCCGCTGCAGATGTGCTGAAAAGACAGATCGTAAGTGTTGTGATTGCCAGAAATCGCAGAAATAGTGTCCGTTTCATAAACTCTCTCCATGGGTAAAATGGTCAATTGAAAGCGAACGCTAACAGACGTTTTCTGGCCGGTCAAGAACTCCGTGTTTTTTTGATATAGTCAAACTTTTCAACAAGTTATACACTTTTGACTATCTAAAAAAGCAAGGCCATTCAAGCCATAACATGTCGGCTCAAAACCGATTGATCGGAGAGAAGGTTCTTAGCAGAAAAGGCCTGAATGAAGAATTGCGATAATGTTAGCGGGTCAGGGTGGAAAAAGAGCCATCAATCGACAATCGGGAAAGACCCTTCGGGCAACTTTTCATTAACCGTCAGGCGGATGATCGAAATAACCGAAATATTTTTCTGACCGGCGAAATTGTTCAACTTGAAAGGAAAAAGGACACCATCAACGTTGCGAAAATCCTCATACTCGGTTCCCAAGAGACTGCGCCCCATCCCTCCCATGGAAAACGAAGCTTCAACCCTCCGGATCAGGTGTGTTTCGAAATCGATAAAGACGGTCAGTGCCGGCGCATCCTGCAACTGGACAGACAATACCTCCATCGGTCTACCGTGCAACTCTTCAATCCCCATGTGCTTCGCGCTGGCTGTTTCATCAGCCAGGCTCATGGGTAAGTCGAGGTATCCATACTGATAGCGCATGGAGGAAAGAGAAATCGGATTTGCGTTGCGAAGCCTGTTCCCGCTCCCCTGCAACCCTTTGCCCCTGCTTAAAATTCTGACTTCCCCCTCCTTCTCAGGCATAATATCGATCCGCAACTCGCCAGGCCGCCGCATTGTCCGGGCATAACCGCCGGAAGTTCTTCGCAGAAAATCCTCGATTCGACCATGAGCAAAGACCGTTTTTATCTTTAAGATGTTCTGCTTTCCTCCGAAAGCCTCTAAAACTTGGGCAACTGTTTTACCGAGAGTCCCTTCATAAGCATTCACCTGACAGGGAAAAACAGCAAGTAGGAGAACAATGGGGAAGGTACACCGTTTGAGAATATGCATGAAATAATTCAACTTCTTTTTCAAACTCCATCCTCCTTAAAGCTGCCTTCAGGATGATCACTATCTTTTCAAAAAGAGAAAAGAACCTTTATCACTTCCCCTTCTTCTTGATCGACATTGCCGACTTGACCATCTTGCCAAAGGCCTTGTCCTTGCGCCGTTTTTCAACGAGGGTTTCAGACAACCTTTCCTGCTCAGCTCGGAGCTTGAGGTAATTCTCGACCCGGCGCGGGTCGAGTTCACCGTCTTCAAGGGCGACAGCTACGGCGCAGCCAACCTCCCCCTGATGACGGCAATCGCGAAAACGGCACTGTCTTGCAACCTCTTCGACCTCGTCGAACAGGGTAGCGATCCCTTCCTCGCATTCGCCGAGCTGTAGCTCGCGCATCCCCGGGCTGTCGAGTAACAATCCACCCCGCGGCAGGAAATGGAGGCTGCGGGCGGTTGTAGTGTGGCGCCCTTTTTCGTCGACATCGCGGATGTCGCCTGTCAGTTGAACTTCAGTGCCGATAAGCGAGTTGATGATGGTCGACTTGCCGACCCCGGAGGAACCGACCAGGGCCACCGTCTGTCCACTGCCGCACCAATTGCGCAGCTGATCGACCGAATCCGGATCGCGCGAGTTGACCGCCTCGACAAAGAGATTGGCCCGAAGCGATGCCGCCTCTTTACGGAACGATTCAATATCGTCGACCATGTCGATCTTGGTTAGTACGACGACCGGGGTGACACCGGCATCGAGCGCCATCGCCAGGTAGCGTTCGAGACGTGAGAGGTTAAAGTCGCGGTTGCATGAGCTGACGATAAAGAGGGTGTCGACGTTGGCCGCCAGCAGCTGGACCCGTACATCGCGGCCAGAGGCGATTCGACGAAACAAGCTTTTGCGGTGAAGCAGCTGCACTGGTTGGCGGGTGGTGGAATCGATCAGCAACCAGTCGCCGACCGTCGGCACGTTCTCCACATCTCCCAGCTTCCAGGTGCCGGGCAACGAAACCTGATCACGCCCGTTGCTGCCGATAACGTCGATCAGTTGACCGTGGGTGGCAAAAACACGGGCCGGCTCGCAGGTTTCAATCGTTTCGGGATCAAGCTGCTGCTGGAAGAAGTGGCTCCAGCCGAGATCCGGGAGGGAAAATATCGATTCATTCATCGTTTATATCCCGGCCTGGTGAGCGGCGATGACCGCCTGTCCGAGCGCCAACCCACCGTCGTTCGGTGGGACCTGGGCGTGCGTCAGCACGGTAAAGCCGTCATCCCGCAACGAGTGCACCACTTTTTCGGTCAACAGCCGATTCTGAAAGACGCCGCCGGAAAGGGCGACCGTCTCCAGACCGGTCAGACTCCAGATACGGCGTGCCGCCGAGAGAGCGACGTTGGCGATGGTATTGTGAAAGCGGCCACTGATCTCCCCGACCGACTCACCGGCCTGGATATCATCGACGATGGCGCTGATCAGCGAAGAGTAATCGAGGGCGAAGCCCCCCTCATCCTTGACCAGATTGAAGGGATAACAGCCGTCGGCCATCGGGTCGGCCGCCTGCTCCAGCTCGAGCGCCGACTGCCCTTCGTAGGTGACGCTCCGGCGCAGGCCGAGCAGGGCCGAGACCCCGTCGAACAGGCGGCCACAGCTGGACGTCAGGGGCGAATTCAACCCCTTGTCGACCATCTGTCGCAACAACTGCAAATCCTTCTTAGGAACCGAACGGACCAGTTCGAGATCGGGCAACTCCTCACCATATACCCGGAACAGATAACTGAGCGCCATCCGGAACGGTTCCTTGACCGCCGCGTCCCCCCCGGGCATGGCGATATGCGAGAAGTGTCCCATCCGTTTGAAGCTGCGGTATCCACCGACCAGGAACTCGCCGCCCCAGATATTGCCGTCGATGCCGTACCCGAGCCCGTCGAAGATAATGCCGATCGCATCCTTTTCGTAGCCATTTTCGGCCAGGCAGCTCGCCAGATGGGCGTGATGGTGCTGCACCGGCACCCGCTCGAGATCGTCCCGGCCTTCGGCGTAACCTGTCGAATAGAAGTCGGGATGCAGGTCGTGGGCGATAACTTTGGGCTTAATCTCGAGCAGACCCTCGAGATGATCGATGGTTCGACAAAACGAGCCGTAAACCTCGTCGTTCTTCAAATCACCAATATACTGACTTAAATAGGCCCGATCACCCTGAGTCAGGCAGATGGTGCTTTTCAGTTCGGCACCGGTCGCCAGCACTTCGGGCAGCTGCATCGACAAAAAGAGCGCCCGCGGTACGTAGCCGCGGGAACGGCGCAACATCACCGCCTTGCCGTCGATGATCCGCCCGATCGAATCATCGGCCCGCATGTAAATACGCCGGTTATGGTGCAAAAAACAATCGGCAATTGGAGCGAGTCGCGTCGTGGCGTCGTCATCCTCGAAAGCGATCGGTTCATCGGAGATATTGCCGCTGGTCATCACCAGGGCGGTAAAATATTCCTTCAGCAACAGGTGATGCAGCGGCGTGTAGGGGAGCATGACGCCGAAATAGTTGTTGCGCGGTGCAACCGAAGCGGCGATGCTCGTACCTTCTTTCTTTTTGATCAGGACGATAGGGCGCTCGACGCTGCCGAGGAGCTTGATCTCGTCGGGAGTAGCGGTGGAAAATTCGAGAACCTGCTCGACCGAAGAGACCATCATGGCAAACGGTTTTTCGTCCCGTTTCTTTCTCTCCCGCAGGCGCGCCACCGCCATCTCGTTTTCGGCGTCGACCGCCAGATGATAACCGCCCAGCCCCTTGACCGCGACGATCTTACCCTGACGCAGCAGTTCGACCGCTCGCGCCACCGGATCGTCACTGTCAATCACGGCTCCGTCGGCATCGCACAACTCGACCTGCGGACCGCAATCGGGGCAAGCATTCGGCTGGGCATGGAAGCGGCGCGATGAAGGGTCATCATATTCGGCCTGGCACGAGGGGCACATGGTGAAGTCGGCCATCGTCGTTTTCGGCCGATCATATGGGATGCCGGTAACGATAGTGTAGCGCGGTCCGCAGTCGGTGCAGTTGATAAAGGGGTAACGGTAGCGCCGATCATCCGGGTCGAAGAGTTCCTCCAGGCAGGCATCACAAACAAAGGTGTCAGGGGAAATCTGGGCGACCGCTTGCTGATCCCCTTCGCTTTCACGGATAACAAAGCCGTCGTCGCCGCACGGGTCGATATCGACAACTTCAAACCGGGAAATCGATGCCAGCGGCGGCGTATCCGATCGGACCTTCCAGAGGAAACCGGCCAGCTTCTCGAACGGCCCCTCGACCTCTATAACGACGCCACGACTGTTATTGAGAACATAACCGCTGACCCCCCAGTAGAGGGCCGAATTGTAAACAAAGGGCCGAAAACCGACCCCCTGGACAACACCTTCTATTTCAATCCGCTTGCGCAGAATCATGATTCCTCCCGGCTTTTTATTATCGCAAACGGAAAATCACACCGTATATCAAAACGATCTTCCGCTGTGAATTTAACATTACCGGACGGTTTAAGGCAAAAAAAGAATGGGATCGTCTAGCGTGCAGTTCGAAGACCTTCGTAGAAAAAAATACCCCGTTCCGGAGGAGGGTGTGGAACGGGGTGAATGTCGACACGGTCGGGGAACCGCGTCCTAATGTTGTCCAAACCTGTTGGGAATAATGCAGGTTCGCCAATCGGATAGAGCAAACCGGGTGCCAATATCGAAAAAACGTCATAAATGTCTGAATTAACGATAAATTTAGACC
>PKTZ01000026.1 GCA_002868925.1 Desulfuromonas sp.
ATACAGTTGCGGATGACGTGGACCAGCGGATCGTTGAGCCGCTCTATAACCGTCTTGTCGAGCTCGGTTTCGGCGCCTTCGGCTTCGAGGGTGACATTTTTGCCCAGCTCTTCGCTCAGGTCACGCACCAACCGCCGGAAGCGGTTGAAGGTGGTCCCGATCGGCAGCATCCTGATATTGAGGACCTCGTCCCTCAACTCCCAGGTCAACCGTTCGACGACCTCGGAGATCGAAACCAGTTCACTGTCGACATCGGCATCGGCGGCGGCGAACTGGCTGAGGCGCGCCTGGACCGTAACCAGCTCACCGATCAGGTTGACCAGCTTGTCCAGCTTCTCAGAGCGGACCCTGATACTGTTGGTCGACTCGACCTGCTTGCGCATATGGCGAACGTTTTTCACCCGCTGCTGTTCACTTAATGCCGCCTCGACCTTGCCGCTCGAAACCAGGCCCGATTCGACCAGTTCTTCGCCGAGCTTTCCGTGCCGACCGAGCGCCTCGGACAGGGCCTCGTGTGAGATATCACCCCGTTCGACCAGAATTTCGCCGAGCCGCTTGTAGTCTTCCTCGGTGTCGAGCAGGCCACCATCATCGATCGGCTCGACCTTGAGCTCGGTGCAGTGGTCCTCTACGAAGAGGAAAATATCCTTGATCGCATCGATCCCCTTGTCGGTGGTCAGGATAACGTCCCAGTAGATATAGCAGAACTCCTCGTTCAACTCATAGAGCGGGGGGATCTCGTCGAGTTGCGGGATCATCAGGCAGTTGCCGAGCTGTTCAACTTCCTTGAGGATGAACAGGGGGTTCAACCCTTTACAGAAGATATCGGGGGCGGGGCGGAAACGGATCCGGAAGGTCCGTTCATCCTGCACGTCTTCGACGCCGGCGGGGACATCACCCTCCCCTTCCTCGGCGGGTAGAATCTCCCGGAACCAGGAAAGGATGCTTTCCATCATCTCGAGATCGTCTTCCGACTCTTCATTGATGTGTCGGGCAACCTGCTTGAGCAGATCCTTGGCCGCCAGGGTCTGGTTGATCAGGTCGCGGCTGACCTCCAGCTCGCCTTCGCGGACCAGGTCGAACGCGGTCTCGATCTCGTGAACGAACCGGGAAATCTTCTCGGCGCCGGCCATGGCGCTCGACCCCTTGATCGTATGCAGGCCACGGAACACCGTGTCAACGGCAGCGAGGTCGGCCGGGTTCTCCTCCAGCTCGAGCAGGGAATGCTCGAGCTCGACCAGGATCTCGTCGATCTCTTCAAGAAAGGTTTCGAGAATCTTGTCGATCATACCAGCACCATCTTCACCACGGCGAGGAGCTGTTCCGGGCTGAACGGCTTGACGATCCAACCGGAGGCGCCGGCCGCCTTCCCTTCCTGTTTTTTCTTCTCCTGCGACTCGGTGGTCAACATGATAATCGGCACGAACCGGTTCGACGGGTCTTTGCGAACCTCGCGAATCAGCTCGATGCCGTCCATATTCGGCATGTTGAGGTCGGTGATGACCATGTTGACGGCGCTCTGTTTCAACTTGTCACAGGCATCCAGACCGTCGACTGCTTCGATCACTTCGTACCCGGCATCCTTCAGGGTAAAGCTGAGCATCTGCCGGATCGTCGCCGAATCATCGACGGTCATGATTGTTTTCGCCATTGGAACCCCCTTTCAACTACTAAAAGACGCATTTCCTGTATCTAGAATAGAGTTTAAAATTTATTTAGCCATAAGCATGCGAGGCTGCAGTCGGTCGAGCAACCGACATGCCCGGTCAGCCCGGAAGCCTCGGCCAGTTCCGAGAACGCCGTCGGCCATTCACCGGAGAAACTCAAGCTTTTCTCCTGGTCATGGGCCGTTCGGTAGGCCGAACAGAGCAGCTGCACAAACGACAGATCGACCGAACCGACCTCACCGAAACGGAAGGTGACGCTATCGGACGCGGCGAGTGCGGATGCGATTTTCGTCTTGACCTCGGCAATGTTGACCAAGGTCAGATCACCGGAGAGCTCATGCTCGACCGCATCGCCGGAGTCGTTCATCTCCTGCTGTTGCTGACTGATGATATCCTGTTCAGATTCCATCGCAAATAATCCTCCTAAAACAGTTCGACATTACTTCCCAGATCATTTTCGGACCGGACAATCATACTTTCCGGTCTGTCGGAAACGGCTTTTTCCTGCAGTGCAACCCCCTGCTGCCGCAGGACCCGCAGATGGACATCCCGCTCGCTCTGCATCGAGTAGCGGTCCTGCATCTCCTTGAACAGCGGGATATGCTGGACCTCTTTCCAGGAATCGACCGATTGTGGAAAACGCTCGGCGATCTGTGTTAAATCGCTGATCGAAGCGTTGATGATTGTTTCGACATCCTGTTGCATGCCGATGCTTTCGACACAGCCGGAGATATCGGCTGCCAACTGCCCCGATCCCTGTTCCATGCTCCCCAGCTCCTGGATCAGGTTTTCCTGGCAGACCCGCAAATCAGTAAGCAGCCGGGTCGAATCGTCGGTCAGCTTCTCGACTTCCTTGGTGCCGTTCAGGGCTTCACCGATATTCCCACCGCCCAACGATTCGGCGAAGCCGGAGATCCTGTCGAGACCGTTGGCAAGGGTTTCGGTCTGTTCGAGGGCTTCGTCGGCGAGTTCCTGGATGGTATCGGCGATAATACTCAGGGCCGAACCGCCCGACTTGGCATGAACCGCTTCAACGCTGGCATTCAGTGAAAGAACCTTCATCTCCGCTCCGAAACGCCGTACCTCGTTCACCTGACCCGACATCTCCTCGACCGCGCAGACGACATTGAAGACCGCCTGCAGCGACTTGGCCGCGGTCTCCGAGTTTTCGACCAGAACATCGGTCACTGCACCGATCGCCGGCTCGAGGGCCGACAGATATGAGACGTTTCTCTGCTCGGTCACTCCGGCCAGGTCACAGGTTGACCGGGCCAGGTCGGTCACGCTGCCGGCCAGAACCTGCAGGCTTTCGATGATGCGCCAGATAGCTGATGAGAGCTCGTGACGGGAATGACCGAGCTGCTCCGATTGCAGGCGGCACCCTTCCGCAACCGCCAATTCGATTTTCTGCCGTTGAATTTTATCCTTTGCTTCATCTGTCGAAAAATGATCGACCACCACATCGGACATGGCGTCGAGAGTCAAACGGGCATGTTCGATCTGCTGGCAGGTTATATCGTGAAACTGCATCGAGGAGACGATCTCGCCGATACTGCTCGCAATATCTTCGGAAGAGTGCGCCAGCGTCTCCGACTTGTGAGCGACCTGCCTTTGGTTCCCGGCGAGCTCGACCAAAGCCTCCCGGGCATGGTCAACAGCAGCCAGGGCCTTTTGCGACTGCCCTGTGAACAGGGTCGTTTCATTCTTTAGGGCTGTCTCGCTCAAACCGCGGAGCAGTTCGACCTGATCGACGATCGAAACCATATTGCCGGCGATCAGCTCGGCCAGACGACAGAGGTCATCCGAGAGGACACTCCCCCGTCCCCCCGCTTGATCATCCCGGTTCTCCGAGCTCTCGATCCGGGTCGTAATACCGACGACATGGAGGGTTTTGGTGATTTTCTGAAACGACTGCAGCGGCCCCGACAGCTGCTTGAGTTCGAGGCAAATCGCGCGCAGCGATTCTTCGTTCTGGCGCGACATCTGCTCGATGCCGTTCAGAAAGATGCTCATCCTTTCGACCAGCAGCTGCAGTCGGGAAACCCTCTCTTCCGCCGCATCGCCGAGCAGTTCATCAACAATGCGGGCGCCACTCGTCGACACCTCACCGGCCCGCCGATGAAAATCATGCAGTGATTTACCGATCTGCAGGAAGCCGTTCTCAGTCAGGGCCTGCAACTCGACCAGGCGGCGTGCCGGCACATGCATGTTCTCCCGCCAGTCGAACTGGCTCCAATCAGCAGCGGCCACGGAAGACGCACGATAGTCGATCGCCGTCGTCATCGAATACTCCCTGCTTCAATTTCAATCATGCGGTGGGTCATCGTTGTTTAAGCCCCTAGGCGAAGATCCCTTCGACCAGACCACAAACCTGGTCCGGAAGAAACGGTTTTTCGAGGATTGCCGATACCCCGACCTGGCGTGCCTGCTGTCGCTGCGTAGCACCGAGCTCGTTACTCAGCATGATAATCGGCAGGTACTCGGATTCCGGGCGGAGCCGCAGCTCACGCACCAACCGAAACTCATCCATCCCGGGAAATTCACTATCGACGATCAACAGGTCGGCGGGTTGTGTCGCGACACATGCCAGCGCATCCTTTTCGTTGCTCGCTTCGATCACGCGAAACCGGTCCGGGTTCAACGAAAACCTGATCATCCGGCGGATATAGGCCGAATCGTTGACAATGAGGATGGTCCGCAGCCGGCTGTCCGGAGCTTTATTTTTTTCTGTCGGTGCCATAAGGCAACAATATTAACAATGTTCATACCAACAACGGATAAACCGGCATAAATAACCCGAAAAACAAAACATACCCGAAAAATCGGCCTGTTAGGGCGCATAAAAAGGTCCAACAGTAGCCGGTCCGGGTTGTGCCAATAACGGTCTGGCACACTTTGCTCCTGTGTCACGTTACATCGCCCACAAAATCCTCTTCGGCAATCCCGTACTCCTCGATCTTGCGATAGATCGTCCGCCGACTGATACCGAGCATTTCGGCCGCTTTACTCTTATTGCCACCGCATGCACGCAAGGCTTCGATGATCGCCTCGCGACTCTCTCCGGTTACGACCGGTTGCTGTTTTGCATCATCGAGAGAATTCTGAAGGTCCTCCGGCAGGTGATGGACCAGAATCATCTCGTCCCGACAGAGGATAAATGCGTGCTCGATCACATGCTCGAGCTCCCGGATATTTCCGGGCCAGCCGTACCCCATGAAACAGGCCATAACGCTCTCGGCAACCCCGGAGATCTGGCGCTTGAACTTCTTGTTAAAAACCCGGATGAAGTGCTCGACCAGCAGCGGGATATCTTCCATCCGCTCCCGTAAAGGCGGGATCTTAACCACGACGACCTTGAGCCGGTAATAGAGATCTTCCCGGAACTTGCCCTCTTCGACCAGCGACTTGAGGTCCTTGTTGGTGGCGGCGACGACCCGGATATCGACCTTGATCGGCTTCTGGCCACCGACTTTCTCAATCTCCTTCTCCTGCAGAACCCGCAGCAGGCGGACCTGCACCTCGGGCGAGATATCGGCGATTTCATCGAGGAAGATGGTCCCGCCATCGGCCTGCTGGAAGCGGCCGGTCTTGTCATGCATGGCTCCGGTAAACGAGCCCTTGACATGCCCGAACAGTTCGCTTTCGAGAAGCGTCTCCGGCAGAGCGGCACAGTTCACCTTGACCAGTTCTTTCCCGGCCCGCCCGCTGCGGTAATGCAGCGATTCGGCGACCAATTCCTTGCCGGTGCCGCTCTCGCCCAGAACGAGCACGGTCGAGTCGACCGCGGCGAGCGCCTCGATCAATCCGAAGAGGTCCTGCATCTTCGCATTGGCGCCGATCATCCGGTCGAAGAATCGCCGTTCTCCCAGATCTCGCTCGAGGTGATCGAGACGGGTCTCGTCCCGGGCGGTCAGCACGGCGCCGAGAATCTTTCCGGCCTCGTCGATCAACGGGCTCGTGGTCAGGCTCAGAATCTTGGACACATCGTCCGCGAAAAACATCTCGACCCGGAAAACATCGGTCGGCCGTGTTGTCTTCAAGCTGTTACGTACCAACTCGAGGCAGGCCGGGTTATCCCGGACCAACTCTTCCAGCGAGCGACCGACAAGATCGTCACATTCGAAGATAATCCGGGCCGAATCGTTAAGGTCGGTGATCCGCATTTCTTCATCGACGGTTACGATCCCTTCCTTGACCGATGCAAATATCGCCTTCAACCGGGTGCGCAGCGCCTCCTTTTGATCTATCAGCGCCTTATGCGCGAGGGCCGACTTGGTCAACCGCATCAGGGTCTCGTGACGGACCGGTTTGGGGATATAGTCGTAAGCCCCGAGACGGACCGCTTCGGCTGCTGTCTTCAACTCTGGTGAGCCGGTGATCATGATCACCGGACAAAGTGGCTGTTTTCCCTTGCAGGTCGACAAGATCTCGATACCGCTGTCGGCACCGAGCATGATGTCAAGGAAGATCAGGTCGAAATCTCGCTCAAGATGCTCGACACACTCTTTCTTATTCGTCGCCGTCTCGACCTCATAACCACCCTCTGCTAAAAAGGTGCTGAAGGTAAAGCGGATATTCTCCTCGTCATCGACGACCAGAATGCGTGGTTTCATCCCTCCTCCTCATTGATCATCGGCAGATCAACGGTCACTTCTGTCCACTCACCCTCCTGGCTCGTGATCCGGATATCGCCACCGTGGTTCTTGACGATCTCGTGACTGATGCTCAGGCCCAACCCGGTCCCGACTCCGGCCGGTTTGGTCGTAATAAACGGATTCATGACTTTTTCCAGCATCGCGGCCGGGATTCCGATACCGGAATCCCGGAAGATACAGCGGACAAAACCACCAGCCTCTTTTTCGATATGCCGCATCGAGATATCGATGGTCTTCCCTTCGTGTGTCCCCGGGTACTTGGCGTTCAGGGCATGACGGGCATTGCTCAAGATATTGAGGAAAAGCTGCTGAACCTGCTGGGCGCGGGTGAGGATCGGCGGCATATCCTGCTCGATGTCGATATTGAGCAGGATCCCTTCCTTCCTGATCTGAGCCTCGGTTAAAGAGAGCGATTCGGCAAGAACTTCCCCGATGTCGGCCGGCTTGATCTCCGGCCCTCCTTCGCGAGCGAAGAACAACAGGTCCTTGACGATGGTAGCGATCCGCTCTCCTTCGGCAATGATCCGGTTTGCCAGCTCCGTCGATTTATCCCCCTCACCGAGGCGATTAAGCAGAATCTGGGCGTAGTTGATGACGCCGTTGATCGGGTTGTTGATTTCGTGGGCGACCCCGGCCGCCAGTTCGCCGAGCGAAGCAAGCTGGGCGGTCCGGATACTCTGCTGCTGCATCTGGCGCCGCTCGGTAATATCGTGAAAGTTGACCACCGACCCGATGGACTTACTCCCTTTAACAATCGGGTGCGCCCAGTACTCGACATAAAACCAGCTTCCGTCGGCCCGCCAGAAAACTTCGTCATCGACATGGGTCGTCGTCGAATTGCTGAAGGCCTTGAGTACGGAACAGTCGTGGTCAGGGAACGTGTCACCGTCGATGGTGGAGTGGTGAATCAACTGATGCATATTCTTGCCGAGCACCTGTTTTTCGTCTTCATAACCGAGCAGCTCGAGACCGGCAGAATTGCAGAAGGTGCATTCCCCGGCGCCGTTGACACCGTAGATCCCCTCGGCGGTCGAATCGAGCAGAAGCCGGACCTGTTCCTCGCTCTCCTTCAGCGCCTGCATGACCTTCCGTTTTTCCGTGACATCGGTCAGCGTCATGACGACACCGGAAGGGATTTGGCTCCCTTCCTGTCGGACCGGGCGGGTGTTCACCTCCAGCCAGATTTCAACCTCACCGTCGTCGTCGAAGTCGAACCCCATAACGATATTCTCGTACGCCTTGGCATTTTCCAGGGTCAGGCTGACCGGGTTCCAGCCGGCCGGGAACTTGCGTCCGCTGTCCCGGTATGCCGACCAGCCCTCGCTGGCGAGCATGTCGACCAGTTCGGCGTGGTTCTTTTTGAGGATCGTCTCGGTCGCCGGGTTGCTGGCGACCAGCTTTCCGGAGTGATCGAACAGCACCACCCCTTCACGCATGGTCGTAACCACCGAGCGGTAACGCTCTTCACTCTCACGCAGGGCGGCGTCGGCCTTCTTCCGTTCGCTTATATCGCGCACCAGCGCCAGGAAGAGTGTCTTGTTCTGCATGGAAAAGGAACCGAGGCGGATTTCGACCGGAAAGACCGAGCCATCCTTGCGCCAGTACCTGCTCTCCATGGTCAGGGGGTTGCCATATCTGACTGAAGTCCAGATCGATGAGAGCTGAACCGAATCGTAGGTCGCCTCGATCTCGAGAATCGACATCTCGAGCAGTTCTTCCCGGCTGCACCCGAGAGAGATGCAGGCCTGGTCGTTAACTTCGACCAGGCGGCCGGAGTCGTCATGGATGATAATGGCATCGGCAGCCTGTTCGACCAGGCTGCGGAAACGGGTCTCACTGTTGCGCAGCTCAATCTCGAAGTTCTTGCGATTGGTAATATCGATCAGGACCCCGTAAAGCCTGGCTGGCCTATCGGAATCGAAGGAGATGTTGACCATGTTGCGGACCCAGAGCGTCTCACCCTCGGTCGTCAGCATCCGGTACTCGAGCTGCGGCGACAGTTTGTTTTCACTCAACCCTTTGAGGTAATCGACCACCCACTGACGATCGTCCGGATGGATATGCGTTTTCCAGAAATCGGGGGTGTCGAGCCATTGCTGAGGATGACTGCCGAGGATATCAACACTGTGCTCGCTGACGAACACGAAACGATCCTTCTCCAGATCGTACTCCCAAACGATCCCCTCGATCGAATTGACCAGATTGCGAAAGCGGGTCTCGCGCTCCCGGATCGAGCTTTCCCGCTCGATGACGGCGAGTGACATCAGGTTGAAACCGGCCGCCAGGTCATCGACCTCCTTGTACGAGTTCTCGATCTTGATAACTTCGTAGTTCCCCTCGGCCAGACGGTTGAGGCCATTGACCATACTTGAAATCGGCCGCATCATCTTTTTGGAAATCAAAAATGCGATGCCGAGTCCGACCAGGATCGAAAAGACCAGGGTGACCATCATGTAGCTTCTGACTTTTTCGATCGGCGCCAGGATGCTCTGTTGATCCCGACCGACCCAGATCGTCCAACCGCTTTCATGAAAGCTGATCGCGGTCTCAAGCAAACTCGAATCCTCATCGACCCAGAAGGTGTTATCTCCCTCTTGATGCAGGGAGTTGATAATCTCGAGATGATGTTTACTGGCATGCGAAGCCAGTTCATCGCCATATATTGAGGAAGTAATAAGCCACCCGTTCCGATCCATGAGAGCGAAGGAGATCTCTTTGGGAAACGAAAAATTGAAATGATGATCTACATCCCCCCTATTCAGGTTGAAGGTGCCGACCAGGATTATGTCGTTCAGCGGCAAGGCGATGTTGACAACAGGTTCTCCTGAAGCATCGGAGCGGTACACATCGGACCAGACGGGCCGGGTTGTATTAACTTCGTTATCGAAGAAGTCGTGCAAAGAGAGGATGTCGGAATAATAATCATATCGGGATGAGTCCGCCGCCGTCGCACCAACGGAAGCAATAACTTCACCCTCGCGAGTCAGCAGGTAGATATATTCGAACTGTTCCGAAGAGCCAACCTCGCGCTGCAGTTGAGGAGTGACCATCGGCAGATCGGAGTCATCCTGCTGCGCCAGATGGTCGCGCAAGTCGGAAAGATGCGCCACAGGATGGGACAAGTAATTCTCGACGTGAATTTGAATTTCTTTGGCCAGGACCAGGTTTTCTCGTGCGACATTTTCAACCAGAGAGGTTCTGACATGGTGCACGGCCATCAGGGCAAACAGCGCAACCGGCAGAGCAGCTACAAGCACAAAGGAGAAGAGCATCGCCTGATTTAAGCTGGTAATCGGTCTCATCGTTTCAGTCTGTCACCAATTTATGAGATATGAATCGGAGCATCACCCGCAAACAAAACTGCCCGGGCAGGCAAAGCGACGGTGCTTTGGGTCGCCCAGAAACAGGCGACAAAACCGCCTTGTTCAACGAAATTAACATGTTATCATACTGACCTGAAATGACATACGTTTTTTATCTTCCAGTAGCAATCACGAGAAGAACGTCTCGGGACAGCCCCCTCGGCCGGGCTCCCAGGGCGAAGACCATCCCCTGTTTTTAGCTTTCGACTTCACATAAAAAATCTTCAACGCAAACAATGTCAGCCAATTCCTTTTGCCGTAAACGATCTGCTATGATAATTTTATCTTCACCACAAACTATCGGAATCGACTGATGAAACGTCACACCATACTCTTTTTCTGTTTTCTGCTGATCGGAACCACCGGCTTTGCCGCCGAAAGCAAGCCGGTAAGAGCCCCGACCCAGGCCGATCTGATTATCGGCCTGGTCGACAGCCTCGGCTGGTCCTTCGGCCTTCCGGACGATCCCGAAATCGACGACTACCTCACGATCCTGCAGGGCCGCCGTGTCTGGCGTTTCGAGTTCGAGGATATCTACCAGCCTAGCCCCGACGCCCCGGTCTATCCGAAAGAGACCCGCAGCTTCGGCCCGTTCAGCGGCAAACGTTGGCAGCGCGCCCCGTCACACCAGGTTGAACCAAAAGTCGCGTTTCTGCTCCCGATTTCCGGCGAGTACGAGGTGCGGGCAACCCTGACCAAACCGGGCTACCGATTCACCGCCGGCGATACGCAGCTTGCCGCCGACGGCACCGATAAATTTTCCGAGGTCTCGTTCGGCTCGGTTGACCTGCAAGCCGGCCAGCAATCGGCCCGGGTAACCATCCCGAGCCGCGGCGGCATCGACTACATCCTTTTGACCGCACCGCCGACGACGACGATCGATCCGGGCAGCACCTGGGAACCGCTGAAGAAGCTGTCCTACGGAGAGTTGGCTATCTCCCTCAGCCGCCTGTTTGAGCTCGAACCGTTGCTGCCACCGGCCCCTGATGACTCGATCCGTATCGAAGCGGAAGAGGCGCCCGTACCGCAATACGCCACGGTCAGCAACGACCGCTACCAGGGCTCGGTTTCGGGCGACTGGTTCAAGACCAACATGCACCCGGCGAGCTACAGTCACCTGTTCGCCGTTGAGAAAAAAGGGGTCTACGATCTCTCCTTGAACGTGCGTGCCACTTTGCCGGTCACCGGCCTGTTAAACGGCCGGGAATATTTCGAGGGAACGCCGACCCCCTATTTTTCGACCCTTTCGGTCGGAGCCGTCCACCTCGATGCCGGGATCAACCAGCTTGAAATCGACCTGCCGCCGCGCGCCGGTCTTGACCGGATTACTTTTACGCCCCGCGCCTCGGCAGAGGTTGACTACCTGCGCCTGACCGGACTGCCGGCAGCAGCGGAACCGACCCCGGAGCAACTCGACCGTATCCTGAAACTGATCGCTGCTATTGGAGCACGTCGATAAGATAATTTCATGCCATTAGCGGGGGGGATTCTTTTCTTTATCACGGGTTTGGCGACGGCGCCGTACTGTCTGGTACCGGACCTGCCCGTAGCGATACCGGCACTGCTTGCCGGCACCGTCCTGGTGGCGGACAAAACCGGTCTGTTCCGCTGTGGCCGCGCCCTGCTCCCTCTCTTCTTTTTCGCAGCCGGGTTCTTCCTCTACACCGATGCCATCTACCTTGAGAACCAGCCCGAGCTCGAGCAGGTCATCAACGACCACAACCCCACGAAGATTCACGGAATCATCAGCGGTATCGAAGACCGACCTGCTGAAGCGGCTATCTTTTACCTCACCCCCTTTCAGGTCCAGATAGATGGCCGGCACTCCTCTTTCGCCGGAACGCTCAGAATCTTCGTTGAGACCTTCGACAGTGACCTGCAACCGGGTGACAGCGTCGTCCTTCAGAGCAAGCTGAAAAGACCGAGAAATTTCGCCACCCCCGGCGCCTTCGATTACGAGCGCTACATGATCCGGCGTCACATCGTTGCCACCGGTTTCGTCCGCGACAGCGCTTCCGTCGCCCGGCTCGCCGGCAAACACGATACCGGGATAACGACCGCCATCATACAGTGGCGACACCGGGTGCGACGGCTGGTCAATCATTCCGTCGAACCCGAGGTCGCTCCACTCGTCAACGCCCTGGCCATAGGTGACCGGGGCGCCATCGCACCGGCGCAGCGCAGGCTGCTCGCCGGCAGCGGCATCGCCCATCTTTTTGCCATCTCCGGCCTCCACCTCGGACTGGTCGCTACCCTTCTCTACCTGATAATCCGGTCTCTCTATCTACGAACGATCGCCGAACGGATCGGNGAGCACTGGCCATGTTGGCGACAACAGCCCTGCTCTGCACTTTTTTACGACGGAGCCGTCCGATCGATATCCTTGCCGCGATGGGTTTTCTCATCCTGCTGTTCGACCCTCTGGTCCTGTTCGAACCGTCGTTTCAACTCTCGGTTTGCGGGGTCGCCGGAATCGTGTTGACGCTTCCTTACTGGAACAGGAGACTTCACGACTGGCCGAAACCGCTCCGCTACACGGCCCTGCTGATGATTACGACCCTGGCCGCGACGATCGCCACGCTCCCGGCCTCCCTGCACCATTTTCACCTTATTGCGCCGCTGGCTCCCCTGACCAACCTGCTGGCCATCCCAATAGTGACCTTCATCCTGGTGCCACTGTTGCTTAGTGCTCTCCTTTCGGCCCCGATCTGTCCGCCGCTCGCAGCGCAGCTTTTTTCAGCAGCCGGATGGATTTTGGACGGATTGATGCGGATATTCTCTTTTTGCGTCGCATTCAAACCGTTTGCGCCGAAGTACCTGTTTCTCACCCTGTCGAACCTCGTCGCGCTCGCTCTAGTCGTTCTCCTGATCTTCTCATTCCGCCGTCTGTCGAGACGGGCCGTGCTGCTGGTGCTGATCACGATCTGCCTGCTCGCCTTACCCGGCAGCTGGTGGAGACGGTCGGGGGACCATCTGCAGTTGACCGTCTTCGATGTCGGGCAGGGAGATTCCGCTCTCGTCCAATTGCCGAACGGGAGGACATTGCTTGTTGACGGCGGTGGATTCTACAGTGACACATTCGATACCGGCGAACGGCTGATCGCCCCGGCACTCGGCCATCTCGGCATAACAGAGCTCGATGCAGTCATTCTAACCCACGACCATCTTGACCATCGCAAAGGGCTCGCCTTTATTTTGGAACATTTCGATGTAGCCGAGTTCTGGAGTCCATTGACAATCTCAGCACTTCACCCGTCACTCATCTCCATCCTGGAAGAAAAATCGATTCCGGTCCGACGGTTCCCCGGCGGCTGGCACGCGGCAGGCAGCCCGGATGATGGCCTTTACATTTTCGTTCCGGAAAACAGCTCGCCCAACCCCAACGAACAATCGCTGGCCCTGCTCGCAAGATTTCATTCAGACGGGCTTTTAATCACCGGAGACCTCGAGAAACAGGGCGTTTCAGACCTGGTTGCGAGCCCGATCCCGGCGCCGATCACCCTGACCGAAATTCCGCATCATGGCAGCAGGAACAGTCAGCCCCAGGCCCTGTTCGACCTGGTCCAACCTTCGACCGCCTACATATCGGTCGGGTTCAACAATCGCTACGGTCACCCGCACCCCGACCTTTTGGCCGGAGTCAGAAAGCAGGTTCAGCCCATCAGCCGGACCGACCTGGACGGCACCACCCGCTTTGTCTCGACAGGGGATGGTTGGGCCATAACACACTGGAAAAAGGGGCTTTTCCGTTGACACTCACACCCAGAATCTGATAGCGTTAGTACGTTTTGAATGTTGACCTTGAGGGGATAAAATGACCAACGCAACGATCCTGGTCGTCGACGACGAGTTATTCTTCCTGCGGCTCTATTGCGAACTGCTCGAACCGACCGGCTACCAGGTAGAAACAGCATCGACCGGTGAAGCGGCGATCGAGAAAATCCGCCAGGGCAACATCGATGTTGTCATGACCGACATGGTTATGCCCGGGCTCGACGGCCTCGAGGTCCTCCGGGTCTGCCGCGGTCTCGACAATCCGCCCGACGTCATCATGGTCACCGGCCACGCAACCACCGAGAGTGCCATCCAGGCCCTCAAGAACGGTGCCCGCGACTACATCACCAAACCGTTCAATCCCGAGGAGTTGCGTCACCTGGTCCACACCTGTGTCGAGCAGAGACGGTTACTCAACGAAAACAGTCTCCTCAAAAGCCAGATTCGACTCTTCCAGAAAGGGCAGAACATTGCCTCACTGATCGACCTCGACCGCCATCTTCCACAATCGATCAATTCACTGCTGCGTGAGCTCGGTGGCGGGCGTGGCCTTGCCTTTCTGTACGACAACGATCACGCTCCGAAGATCCGTACAACGGTCGGCATGGACGAGGAAGCGGGGATGGCCCTCGTACTGTCACTGCTCCCGCTGATCGACCGCAGGAGCGGACTGAAGTTTCTCGATGATGAACAATTTTCGCCGACTCCCGACTGGCCTGCAAACATCAATGCCGTCGGTCTGATGCCACTCAACTGCCAGGGCGACTGCAAGGGCGGGGTTATCATTTGCAACAATAAGGATAGTAACTTCTCACCCGAAGCCCAGATCGAGAACCTCCTGTTCCTGGGCGAGCAGATCGGTCTCGGGTTCGAAAACGCCTTCCGTTTCCTCGGTGCCCGTGAACTGATCTACACCGATGACCTGACCGGCCTGTTCAATCACCGCTACCTCGATATGGCGCTGGAGAAGGAGATCAGCCGATCTTCCCGCTACGGCCTGAAGTTCTCGCTCGTTTTCATCGATCTGGATCATTTCAAACAGATAAACGACTCCCATGGCCATCTGATCGGCAGCAAAACTCTGACCGAAGTCGGCCTGGTCCTGCGCAAGAGCGTCCGTGAGGTCGACACCCTCTTCCGCTACGGTGGTGACGAATTCACGGCAATGCTCGTCGAAACCGACAGCGGGGGTGCCGAAAGGGCAGCCGAACGGATGCGCTCGGCGATCGAAGAGAACCTGTTCCTGCAGGAAGAGGGAATCAACGCCCGGGTCACCGCAACCATCGGTTTTGCCACCTTCCCGGACCACACCAGCAGTAAAGTCGAATTGATCGACATGGCCGACAAAGCGATGTTCTGCGGCAAGAAAGTCCGCAACGTCATCCGTATGGCCGGCCAGAACTGAACCGGGTAAGAGATGAGATTAATCGGTAAAACTTTCCTGTCTCTTGCGCTTATCACTTTCAGCCTTTGCGCACAGGTGGCAGCTGCCACCCCCCTGCCGGACCAGAGCCGGATGATTGAACGCTACCAGAATGCGTTGCAGGTCGACCCGGACAACTCGACCCTGCATTACTTTCTCGGCGTCGCCCTGATCCGCGAAGGGCAGATCAAAGATGGCATAAAAGAGCTACGCATCGCCTATCCGGCCTACACCGACTCGGTCGAGATGCAGTACAACATGGGCCTCGCCTATTCCCAGCTGGGCGACCCGGACAGCGCCATGATCTACCTCGAGCAGGCAGAAGCCCTCGGGGCCTTGGAAACACCTGATGTCTTCCCGATGATCAACGCCTACTATAACGTCGGCCTGACCTATCTCGAAGACGACGACCTGGAAGAAGCGGAATCGGTCCTGCGGATGGTTCTCAAACTCGACGCAAGCCGGGTCGAGGTCTACCGTCTGCTCGGTGATATTGCCGCTCGCAGCGGTCGCGACCAGGAAGCACAGCAGCTTTTATCAACCTATCTCGAGCACTATCCCGACGACCAGTCTGCCAAGGATTACCTCTACGCCCTCTACTTCAACCAGGCATTGAAACAGTTCGGGCAGGAAGAGTTCGCCGCAGCCAGGGCGTCTTTCCTCAAAGCCTATGACCTGAGCCCCGGCAGCCCGTTGGCGCTCTACTATCTCGGTTCCCTCGACTACAACGCCGGCGAACTCGTTGCCGCCGTCGACAGATTGAAGCAGGCCTACCCGAACGCGCCGGAAGAGCTCAGGGAGAGCACCCGTTCGATGCTCTACAACTGCGCTCTGCAGCTGGTAAAACGGACACAGTGGGACAATGCGCTGTTCGCGATGGAACCGCTCGTCGACGGCGAGAGGTCCAGGATCAAGGACCTCCTTCTCGCCGGCAATATCAACCTGCAGAAAAAACAGTATTCCGAAGCGCGTGAACTCTACCTCAAGGTACTCGAGCGCGAACCGACAAACGCCAAGGCCGTGGTTAATCTCACCCTGGCAGAATCGGGAGCGATCGACACCCTGTTCGAGGAGGGCCGACAACTCTTCCTGGAGGGCGCGTTCATCGCTGCCTTGAATAAGTTCGACACCGTGTTGTCGATCCAGCCGAACGAGCATCGCAGCCGCTCATACAGACAGAGAACGATCGATGAGATCGAAGCCGGAGCCGCGACTGCATTCGACCGGGCAGAGTCGGCGATCCGGGAGCAGGACTACCTGACGGCAATAAACGCGGTCAACGAGGGGCTGGCGATGCAGCCGGACAGCGCGGAAGGGCTCAACCTGAAGCGTACGGCCCTCGCCGCCCTCGAGCGGGAGATGGAGCAACTCCTGGCAAACGGTTTCGCCCTGCTCGAACAGAACGATCTGCTCGCCGCCGAGGCGCAATTCAAAAAGATTTTGACCGTCGACCCGGAAAATGAAAGAGCCGAAGAGGGTCTGCATCAGGTTGAACAGAGAACGCACGATGCTGCTCTTGCCGCGGTCCGCGATGGAAACGCGGCCCTCGACAATGGCAAGATCGAGCCGGCCCGGACCGCTTTCAACAAGGCGCTGCGCATGGTGGCGGAGCTTCCGCAAGCACAGGAGGGGATAGCCCGACTCGAATCGCTGACCAATTCCATGGTTCTGCAGGAAATCCAGTGGGGTCGCCGCGCGGTCAGCGCTGGCGATCTGGATCAGGCCAAGGTCCATTTCAACAATGCCCTGGCCCTGCGCGATTCGAAAGAGATCAGAAAAGAATTGGCAGCGGTGGAAAAGGCCCGCAACGACAAGTCAGAATCGCTCCTTGCCGCCGCCCGACAGGCCCGCAGCAAAAAGGACTTCACCAAGGCGCGCAGCCTCTACCGGCGCCTCCTCGCCTTCGCACCCGACCATGCCGCCAAGACCGAACTGGCCGCCCTCGAAACCGAAATCGCCGCCTCTATCTCCGGCCTGCTCGCTACGGCACGCAACGACCTGAACGCGGAACGATTCGAACAGGCCCTGGCTGCTTATCGTGAAGCGCTCGACCTCGATCCGGCCAACCGGGATGCTTTGGCCGGGTTGAAAAAGGGGCGCAGCAAATTGCAATCGACCATCAACTCTCATGTCGACACGGCGAATCAGGCCCTCGCCGAGGGTGATTTCAAATCGGCAGAAACGAGCTTCCGTAAAGCTCTCTCCCTCGACCCTTACAACAGATCGGCCAAATCTGGCATTCAGCGGATTGAGCAGATCCGGCTGACCGGAGCAAAACCGGGCGACGAGGACAAGCTCTACCTGAGCGGTATCGAGCACTACACCAAGGGGAAATACGCTGAGGCGGTCGCCGTCTGGGAAAAGGTACTGGTCCTTGACCCCGACTACACCAAGGCGAAAATGAATATCGAGAAAGCGAAACGCAAACTGGTAAAAATCAAGGAGTACCAAGGTGGCTAGCAAAGCGGAAGGAGCGTCCAAGCAGGCGAAGATTTCCCTTTTTTCGAGCCTGCGCTTCAAGTTTGCACTGACAATGGCGCTGTTCAGCGGTCTGCTCATGGTTGCGGTCATGGTTCTGCTCGAGCAGAATTTCCGCGAATCACTGTTGCGGGAAAATATCGAGAAAGGGATCGGGATCGCCCGCGGCGTTGCTTTCAACGCCGAAGACCCGATGCTGACCGGTGACGACCTCTACCTCTTCTCGGCGATTACCAACGCGACCCGGTCACCATCAATCCGCTACGCCATGATCGTCGACAACGAACTGAACATCCGGGCGTCGAGCGATGTCAGCAACGTCGGTGGCAGCTACCAACTGCCGGCAACGACCGTACTGGTCGAAAGCAACAAGGACTACAAGGTCAACAAACTCGGCGGCGGCGGGCAGACCGTTTACGATCTTGAGGTACCGATCTTCACCGTCGCCGACACCCCAGTCAAACTCGGCACCATCCACCTCGGACTTTCGACCGATCTCGTCAACCAGGAAATTCTGGCCATGCGTTACCGGTTAACAACGCTCAGCATCCTGGCCCTGATCGTCGGTGCCATTATCGCTTTCGCCCTGGCCGGTGTCTCGGTCCGACCGGTCAAGGCGTTGATGAAGGGGGTCAGGGCTGTCGGCGCCGGTCGCCTCGACACGACCATCGATATCAAGCGCAAGGATGAAATCGGTGTTTTGACCCAGGCCTTTAACGACATGACCGAAAGCCTGCGTGATAAGGAGTTCATCAAGCAGACTTTCGAGCGTTACGTCAGCAAGCAGCTCGCCGACCGGATACTGAAGAGGAAGGACGAAGTGCAGCTCGGCGGCGAAGAGATGACGATCACCATCCTTTTTTCCGATATCCGCCGCTTTACCAGTCTGGCCGAGCGGTTGCCGGCGCGGCAGGTGGTCGATCTTCTCAACGACTATTTCACGCAGATGATCGGTGTGGTCATCGATCATGATGGCGTGGTCGACAAATTGATGGGAGATTCGGTCATGGCGCTGTTCGGCGCTCCGATCCCGGGCAAGGAAGATACCATCAACGCGATCCGCTGTTCCCTGGCTATGCAGAAGAGACTTGCTACATTCAACAAAAACCGGAGTGACAAGGGGAGGCCGACCCTCGAGATGGGCATCGGCCTCAATACCGGACCGGTTATCGCCGGCAACATCGGCTCGAGTGAACGGATGGAATATACGGTCATCGGCGACAGTGTTAACATCGCGGCGCGGCTGCAGGCGCTGGCGAAACCGGGCGAGGTTCTGGTTTCGGAGGCGACCTACCAGCAGGTCAAAGACAAGGTCATCGCAACTACGCTGGAACCGATGACACTGAAAGGGAAAAGGATCCCGGTCGGTGTTTACCGGATTGACAGCCTGCTTGAAATCTGACAAGCTTCGGCCCGCCCAGATGGGAAGCTGCGGTCGAAAAAGCAAAGAAACCACCGGAGCTAACTCTTATAAAAAGCTTAGCGACGCTCCAATTGATCCGGAGCGTCCGTTTAATTTCAGGAACAGGAATTCATCGTGAGTATTACAGGAATAAAAGGGATGAACGACATCCTGCCCGACGAGGTCTCCGTCTGGCAGTTTATCGAGCAGAATGCCGATCGCATTTTCAAGAGTTTCGGCTTTACCGAAATCCGGGTGCCGGTCGTCGAAAAGACCGACCTGTTCTGTCGCTCCATCGGCGAAACGACCGACATCGTCGAAAAGGAGATGTACACCTTCCTCGATCGGAGTGACAACTCCCTCACCCTGCGCCCGGAAGGGACGGC
>PKTZ01000024.1 GCA_002868925.1 Desulfuromonas sp.
CGACGGCAGCGACGGCGACCGCGGTCGGCATCCTGGCCGCGACCTCGCGGGCGAAGGAAGGACCGGATAGGTAGGCGGTTCGCCCTTTTAGCGCCGGCGGCAAAAGCTCTGCGAAAATCTCCGACATCGGCAGCAGGGTGTCGTTTTCGATCCCCTTCGATGCCGAAACGATGATCGCTTCGTCGTCGAAATAGGGAAGCGCCTGTTGCAGCACCGTGCGCAGGACCTGCGACGGCGGTACGAACAGCACCATGCTCTTGCCGGTGACCGCCTGCTGCAGGTTGTTGGTGAAACTCAGGTTGTACGACAGGTCGTGTTCGGCGAGGTAGAGATCGTTCTGGTAACTCTCCTGCATCCGTTCGACCAGGTCCGGTTCATACGCCCAGAGCGTGACCGGGTACCCCTTGGTCGCCAGCAGGTCGGCCAGGGTCGTTCCCCAGCTGCCGGCACCGATAACTCCGATTTTCATCATTCTATTAATAATCCCCCTAGACCGCTTTTTTCTTCTTGGCGATCCGGTCCTTGATCTTTTCCATCTTCAGCCGCAGCGCATCCGGGGCCGGATAGATGCCCTCCAGCTCCTGCAGCACCTTGAGCGCCTCGCGCAGCCGCTCCTGCTCCTCCAGCACCGTCGCCAGCCCGAACTTGGCCTCGATTGCGAACGGATCGTCCGGCTTCTCCTTGAGAATGGTCCGGAAGGCATTTTCTGCCTCTTTCAGTTTACCATCAAGAGCATAGGTCATTCCGATGCGATATTCAACCTCGGTGACCAGTGTACTCTCCGGCCAGCTTTTCAGTAGATTTTCAAACTCGAGCCGCGCCTGCTCGAAATTGTTGAGGCGGAAATAGCAATCGGAGAGTTCGTACTGGAAACGATCGGCCGGCTGTAGACCACGATCGAGCAGTTTCTGGTAGAGTGAGGCCGCCCGACCGAAATCGGCAAGCCGATTCTTGTAGATAGCCGCTTCGTGGATCAGGGCATCCGACACAAAAATCGCATCCGGGTAGTCCTGCTCGAGTTGGTGAAATGAGAGCAGGGCGTCACCGAACTGCTTGAGAAAAAGGTTCTGCACCTCGCCGGTACGGAACAGGGCGCGCGGAGCCAGTACGAAATCGGGGTGATCCTCGTATATATCCCGGTACCGGCCGATCGCCGCATCGTACTCACCCTTTAACACCAGGGCTTCCGCTTCGGCGAAGGTATCGTGCAATCTCTCTTCGAGGGTCGAGACGTAGTATGCAATCCCGGCACCGATCAGCAGCACCAGGACCGGGACCAGAACGACGAGAAGCCGGTAGGTCGGAGAGTTACGTCTCCTGCGTTTCACTTCCTCCTGCAGGAGTCTCTTCTTCAGTCTCTCGACTTCCATCTTCATCTTCCTTTTCAGCAAGTTTAGCGACCGCCACGATCCGCTCTTCCGGTTCCAGGACCATCAGGCGCACGCCCATGGTGTTGCGCCCGATCACCGAAATATTGCCGACCGGGGTCCGCAGGACCTTGCCGCGATCGGTGATGAACATCAGGTCCGAGTCACCGTCGACCAGCTTGACATCGACCACTTCGCCGTTGCGGTCGCCGGTCTTGATGGTGATGATCCCTTTGCCGCCACGGCTCTGGACCCGGTACTCCTCGAGCGCTGTCCGCTTGCCGTAGCCGTTTTCGGTAACAGAGACCAGGGTCGCGGCGGTGGCGTCGGAAACAACTTCCATGCCGATGATCCGATCCTCCTTGCCGATCATCATGCCGCGCACGCCGCGGGCGGTGCGGCCCATTGCCCGGGAATCGTTCTCCGGGAAGCGGATCGACTTGCCGCTCTGGCTGGCGAGCACGATATCCATGCTGCCGTCGGTGAGGCGGGCGGCGATCAGGCTGTCCCCCTCGTCGATGGTGAGGGCGATGATTCCCCCCTGGCGCGGATTGGAGTAGGCCATCAGGTCGGTCTTCTTGACCGTGCCTTTGCGGGTGGCGGTGATGATGAATTTCCCCTCCTCGAACTCCTTGACCGGCAGGATGGTCATGACCTTCTCGTCCTGCTGCAGGTTGAGCAGGTTAACGATCGCCTTGCCGCGCGAAGCGCGGCCGGCCTGCGGGATTTCGTGGACCTTGAGCCAGTAGACCTTGCCCTGGTCGGTGAAGATCAGGATGTAGGAGTGGGTCGAAGCGATGAACAATCGCTCGACGAAGTCTTCGTCCTTCGGCCGCATCCCGGTCTTACCCTTGCCGCCGCGCCGCTGCGCCCGGTAGAGGGAGACGGCGTTGCGCTTGATGTAGCCGGAGTGGGAGACGGTCACCACCATATCCTCCTCGACGATCAGATCCTCGAGGGTGAGATCGGCCGAGACCTCGACGATTTCGCTGCGCCGGTCGTCTCCGAAGCGCTCCTTGATCTCGAGCAGCTCCCCTTTGATAATATTGAGGATTTCGGTCTCGCTGGCGAGAATCTCCTTGAGCCGCTTGATCAAGGCGAGCACTTCCTCGTACTCGGCGATGATCTTGTCCCGCTCCAGCCCGGTCAGCCGGTGCAGACGCATATCGAGGATCGCCTGCGACTGGATCTCCGACAGACCGAAGCGCTCGCAAAGTCTCCCTTTCGCCTCGGGCGAGTTGGCGCTGGTCTTGATGATCTGGATCACCTCGTCGAGGTTATCGAGGGCGATTTTCAAGCCTTCCAGGATATGAGCCCGCGCCTCGGCTTTCTTCAGATCGAAGATACAGCGGCGGGTGACGATCTCTTTGCGGTGCTCGATGAAGTTGTCGAGCACCTGGCGAAGGGTAAGGATACGCGGCTGACCGCCGACGATGGCGAGCATGATGATACCGAACGAACTCTGCATCGGCGTCATCTTGTAGAGTTGGTTGAGGATAACCTGCGGGATCGTATCTCTTTTCAATTCGACCACGATCCGCATCCCGTCACGATCCGATTCGTCACGCAGGTCGGCGATCCCCTCGATCTTCTTGTCACGGACCAGGTCGGCGATCTTCTCTATCAGCCGCGCCTTGTTGACCTGGAACGGGATCTCGTTGATGACGATGCTCTCGCGGCCGGTCCGCTTGTTGGTTTCGACCAGGGCCCGGGCCCGCATCTGGATGATCCCGCGACCGGTGCTGTAGGCCTCGCGCACCCCGGCCTGGCCGAGGATGAAACCGGCGGTCGGAAAATCGGGGGCCGGAACCAGCTTTAGCAGTTCTTCGAAATCGAGGCCGGGGTTGTCGATGATACCGATCAGGCCGTCGATTACTTCGCCGAGGTTATGTGGCGGGATCTTGGTCGCCATGCCGACGGCGATCCCTTCCGAACCGTTGACCAGCAGGTTGGGAAACTTGCACGGCAGAACCAGCGGTTCTTCGAGCGAATCATCGTAGTTCGGTCCGAAGTCGACCGTCTCCTTGTCGATATCGTTGAGCAGTTCGTGCGCCAGCCGGTCCATCCGGACCTCGGTGTAACGCATTGCCGCCGCCGAGTCACCGTCGATCGAACCGAAGTTGCCCTGGCCGTCGACCAACGGGTAGCGCAGCGAGAAGTCCTGGGCCATGCGGACTATGGTGTCGTAAACAGCCGAATCACCATGCGGGTGATACTTACCGATAACGTCACCGACCACGCGCGCCGACTTCTTGTACGGTTTGTTCCAGTCGTTGCTGAGCTCGTTCATGGCGAACAAGACCCGGCGATGGACCGGTTTCAGGCCATCGCGGATATCGGGCAGAGCCCGGCCGACGATAACACTCATCGCGTAGTCCATGTAGGACTTGCGCATTTCATCTTCAATATTGACGGTCACCCGATTCTGTTCCGAGAGCATTCGTCCTCCGTAATCAGGAATGTTATTTCTTAGTTAGTGGGCGGCAACAGTGACGCCCGGTCTCTTAAACGTCGAGGTTGGCCACGTTCAGGGCGTTGTTTTCGATAAACTCGCGCCGCGGCTCGACCTGGTCGCCCATCAACACGGTAAAGATCTCGTCGGCCTCGACCGCGTCCTCGACCTTGACCTGGAGCAGGACCCGTTTTTCGGCATCCATGGTCGTCTCCCAGAGCTGTTCCGGGTTCATCTCGCCCAGCCCCTTGTAGCGCTGGATGTACTGTCCCTTCTTTGCGCGGCTGAAAAAGAAATCGAGCAGCTGCTGACGATCTTCGACTTCGGCTTCCTGGTTGCCATCCTTGTTCAGGACCGCAATCTTTTCATCCTTGCAGATATCTTCGACCTGCTTGTAGGACTGCAGCAGCAGCTTGAACTCGTACATCGACAGGTACTCGAGCACCTTGTGGTCGATGTAGTAGCGCAGGTTTCCCTTGACGTAAAGGATGCGGGCCGGGTCGGTCATCACCTGGAACTCGGCCTCCGGCTCGACCTGCCGCAGCTTTTGCGCCAGCGGCTCAAGGTCGAGCATATCGGCGAAGCCGTTCTGCAGTTTGCCGCGCACGAACACAGACAACACCTCGGCGTTGACCCCTTTATACACCATCTTGTCGAAGTGCTGGTTATAGTCGATGATATTGCGCAGGGTCGGGATGATCTGCTTACCCCGGACCACCTTGCCGCTCTTCTCGGTCTCGATGGTCATCCCTTCGACCCCTTCGTCGAGCAGGTACTCCTGTAGCGCGAGCTCGTCCTTGAGGTAGAGCTCTTTTTTGCCGCGCTTGATTTTGTAGAGCGGCGGCTGGGCGATGTAGAGATAGCCCTGCTCGACCAGTTCCGGCATCTGCCGGAAGAAGAAAGTCAACAGCAGGGTCCGGATATGAGAACCGTCGACGTCGGCATCAGTCATGATGATGATGCGATGGTAGCGCAGCTTGGCGATATCAAAATCGTCTTTGCCGATGCTGGTACCGAGGGCGGTGATCAGGGTCCGGATCTCGTTGGAGGTCAGCATCTTGTCGAAACGCGCCTTTTCGACGTTGAGGATCTTCCCCTTGAGCGGCAGGATTGCCTGGTAGCGCCGCTCGCGACCCTGCTTGGCGCTGCCGCCGGCCGAATCACCCTCGACCAGGTAGAGTTCGCACAGCGCCGGATCCTTCTCCTGGCAATCTGCGAGCTTGCCCGGCAACGCCAGGCCGTCGAGCGCTCCCTTGCGCCGGGTAAGATCGCGCGCCTTGCGCGCCGCTTCGCGGGCACGGGCCGCCTCGATCCCCTTTTCGAGGATCTTCTTGGCGATCGACGGGTTCTCTTCGAGGAACTCGGCCAGTTTTTCATTCATCATGGTTTCGACATACCCCTTGATCTCGGAGTTGCCGAGTTTGGTCTTGGTTTGTCCCTCGAACTGCGGATCGGGAACCTTGACCGAGATGACCGCCGCCATCCCTTCACGCAGGTCATCGCCGGAGATGCTCGCCTTGACGTTCTTGAGCAGGTTGTTGGCGGTAGCGTAGTTGTTCATGGTCCGGGTCAGGGCCGCCTTGAAACCGACCAGGTGGGTCCCGCCTTCGTGGGTATTGATGTTGTTGGCGAAGGTGAATATTTTTTCGTCGTAGCTATCGTTGTACTGGATAGCGATCTCGATATCGACCCCTTCTTTGGTCCCGCTGAAGAAGATCGGTTTGCCGTGCAGCGGGTTCTTGGCCCGGTTGAGGTACTCGACAAAGGTGACGATCCCCCCCTCGTAATGGAAATCGTGGCTCTTGTCGGTCCGCTCGTCGACGATGGTGATTTTGACTCCGCCGTTGAGAAGAGCGAGTTCACGCAAACGCTGCGACAGTGTTTCAAATGAGAATTCGGTCGTTTCGAAAATTTCGGGGTCGGGCCAGAACAGGATGCGGGTACCGCGGCGCTTGGTCGTTCCGTCTTCTTTTAACTCGTCGGTCGGAACTCCCCGCTCATAATTCTGGCGATAGATTTTACCGTCGCGCCGAATCTCCAGCTCGAGACGGCTGGAGAGGGCGTTGACCACCGACACTCCGACCCCGTGCAGACCGCCCGATACCTTGTAGGTGTCGCTGTCGAACTTGCCGCCGGCGTGGAGCACGGTCATGACCACCTCGGCCGCCGGCTTGTTCTGGGTCTTGTGCATATCGACCGGAATACCGCGGCCATTGTCGGTCACGGTGACTGAATTATCGACGTGGATGATAACCTTAACGTCATCGCAATAACCGGCCAGGGCCTCGTCGATCGAATTATCAACAACTTCGTAAACCAGGTGATGCAGGCCCTGTACACTGGTCGAACCGATATACATCGCCGGCCGTTTACGGACCGCCGCAAGCCCTTCCAGAACCTTGATACTGTCCGCCTGGTATTCCGTCGATTTGTTCTTGGTCATTCCCACCTCTTCAGGATTTGTCATTGTGGAGGTTGCCCTCCTTCACCCGGATAAAATATCCCTCTTTGATGCCGCCATCGTGCAGCGGCCGAATATCGGTCGCCGTAATAAAGACCTGGGTTTTCAGGTTGAGCAGAAATTGGTAGAACCGCTCCTGGCGCCGCTTGTCGAGTTCACCAGTCAAATCATCGAGCAACAGCAGCGGCGGCTCGCCATGCAACTGCTGTAGATCGAGCGCCTGTGCCGTCTTGAACGCCAGGATGAACGACCTTTGCTGACCCTGTGAACCGAAATTACGGAGCGGACGACCGTCTACCATAAACTCGATATCGTCACGGTGCGGACCGCACAGGGTCATCTGGTAGCGCAGCTCTTGTTCGAGTTGCCGTCCGTATTCATCTAGCAACTCCTGTTCGAGCTCTGTAATGCCCTTGCCGGCGGCCCGGTAATTCAGGCTGATCGTCTCCTTCTCACCGCAGATGTTGCGGTAGGAATCGAGCAGCCGCGGGATCAACCTTTCCAGATAAGCGGCCCTGGCATACCGGATCCTGGCGCCGGTCCTGGCGAGCTCACTGCTCCAGGTTTCAACCTGCTCGACCTGGCCTCCAGTTTTCAATAGCCGGTTGCGCTGTTTCAATTGGCGACTGTAGGTCTGAACGTTTTCCAGGTAGCCCGCATCGGCCTGGAAGACCGCACGATCGACCAGTTGTCGCCGGCCGGCCGGTGGACCCTTGATAAGTCCGACGACTTCCGGCGCGAAAACGACCGGACGCAAACAGCTCAGGTACGATTCCGGCCGGTTTATAACTTTGCCGTCGAGCCGAGCCTGTTTCCCTTCTTTATTGATGTCGAGCCGTATCTCGTGGCCGACATCGTTCTGCCTGGTGCAGCCGATTATAGTTGCCGCTGTTTCCCCGTGCGTGATCAGTTCGTCGTTACGGGCCGAGCGGAAATTTTTCAGACTACCGAGCAGGTAGATGCTCTCGAGAAGGTTCGTCTTGCCCTGGGCATTGCTGCCGTAAAATATATTGAATACCGGATGTGGTCTAAATTCCGTTGCTTCGATATTCCTGAAATTACGGAGCGTTAACTTCTCGAGCTGCATTGTCAGTTGTGCCTTGCGTTAAAAAAGCCTTTGGAAAAGGCTTTTTTAACGTCGCAAATTTTACAGTCGCATCGGCATGACGACCGCCAGAAAGTCTTTGCCGTCGTCCGGTGTAATCAGTCCTGGCGAAAGATCATCCTTTACAGCCAGCTTGATAGTCTCTCCGTCTAGTACCTGTAGAATATCTATCATGTAGCGGGCGTTGAAGCCGATCGAAATATTATCGCCGTTGTAGTTTATTTCCAAATCTTCGTGCGCATCACCAATCTCGGGGTTAGAAGAAGAAATTTCGAGAAGACCATTTTTCAGCTCGATCTTTACCCCTTTTGATTTTTCACTGGAAAGGATAGCCATCCTTTTCAGAGCGTGCAGGAACTGGTCACGCGGCAGATCGACAATGGTTTCGTTATTCTTCGGTATAACGCGGGTATAGTCAGGAAAATCTCCATCAACCAAACGCATCACAACAACGGTTCCGTCATTGACGACGACCGCGCTATTATCCATGAAACCGAAACTGATATCCGATTCGCTCTCTTCGGCTATCTTTTTTAACTCCATAATACCCTTGCGCGGAAAAATAACGCCGGAGGTAAGTTCTTCGTTCTGTGCCGTATCGACTTCGCGCTGCGTCATCGCCAGACGATGTCCATCGGTTGCAACCAGGCGCAGAATGTTTTTACCCTCCTCTTCGACACTCTTGAAATAGATACCGTTCAGGTTGTACTTGGTTTCATCGGTCGAAACCGAAAAATAGGTTTTTTCGATCATATCCCCGAGTAGGGAACTGTTCAGCGGAAACATCTTCGATACATCTGCCTCGGGAAAATGAGGAAATTCGTCTGAGGAGAGACCGACAATATTGAAAACCGATTTACCGCAGCTGATTTCGATCCAGCAGTTTTCCTTCGACTTGAAGGTAATCTCCTTTTCCGGTAACTCCTTTATAATCTCGTATATTTTTTTGGCGGAGACCGTTATTTTGCCGTTGGTTTTAACATTAGCTGGATAGGCGGCCCGCATCCCGACTTCGAGATCGGTCGCCGTCAGCATGATACTCTCCTGATCCGCTTCTATCAGGACATTGGAGAGAATAGGAATGGTATTCCTTTTTTCGACGATCCCCTGAACCCGACCCAGTCCTTTGAGAAAAACCTCTTTTTCTATGGAAAAGAGCATATCGATCCTCCCGATTCACATCACACTATTATTATCTTATTTATTAAATTATTTTTTTAGTAATAGTAATAGTTGGTTGTTCAGTTGTTAATAACTTCTTTTTTACCCTTAAATACAAGGGTTTGTACTGTTTAAAATTTTATGAGTAAAATATCTTCTTTATTCCGCATTTTGTGGATAAGTAATTTAGATACCATTTATCCATCTTTATCTTCAATTTCATCAACAAGGTTTAGACAATCTTTTCAGGAGCCGGTCAATCCTTTTTTAATATCATCGATCGTTGCCCGCAACTGCATATCGTTTTCCATCTGTTTTTCTATTTTCTGAATAGCGTAAATAATTGTCGAGTGGTCCTTGCCGCCAAACTGATCGCCTATATCGGGATATGAATAGGATGTCAGTTGCCGGGTCAGATACATTGCTATCTGTCGTGCCATGACCAGAGCCTTGTGCCTTTTCGCCGATTTCAATTCTGAGGTCTTGACATTGAAGTGCGAAGCGACAGCCTTCTGTATCTGTTCTGTTGAAATTTTCTTATTTTTCTCGACCAGGATATCCTTAAGAATATCCTTCGCCATATCGAGACTGATCTGGGTCGAAGTCAGGCTGGCATAAGCACCTATCCTTATCAGGTATCCTTCAAGTTCCCTGACGTTGCTGCTGACCGAGTTGGCGAGGAAAAGAGCAACGTCTTCGGGTAGATCTATTCCGTTCTGTTCAGCCTTCATCTTAAGGATAGCCTGCTTGGTTTCGACATCGGGTGGCTGAATATCGGCAATCAACCCCCACTCGAACCGCGAACGGAGTCGGTCTTCGAGTCCCGGAATCTCTTTCGGAAATTTATCCGAGGTAACAACGATCTGTTTATGCGACTCATAAAGAGAGTTGAAGGTATGGAAAAACTCTTCCTGGGTCCTCTCTTTTCCGGCAATAAATTGAATGTCGTCTATCAGTAGGACATCCATTGTTCTGAACTTGTTCCTGAATTCATCCATCTTGTTGTAGCGCAGGGAGTTGATCAGTTCGTTCATAAACTTTTCCGAGGTGTAATAACAGATAGACATCTGCGGATCGTTCTTGATCACCTCGTTCCCGATGGCATTAATCAGGTGGGTTTTACCGAGACCGACACCGCCATAAACAAAAAGATGGTTATAAGTAGTTGCCTGATTATTAGCTACCGCCATGGCAGCAGCATAAGCAAACTGGTTGGAGGAACCGGTGACAAATTCACTAAAGGTATACTTCGGGTTGATATTCAGTGGCTGATTTCTGTTGACCACCGGTTTCTTCTCTTCCGGTTTTTCTTCTTTTACAACCGGCTTCTCAGTTTTCGACAGTTTCTTTTTTTCCGAACTGATCTTGAATTGAATATCGTAATCAGCAGTCCCTATTTGGGAGGCGGTATCGCGGATAAGCTGGTAGTAGTTTTCCCGGATCCAGTCGAGGAAAAATTTATTCGGGACCTGAAGTTCGATAACATCAGCCTCTATATTGACCAGCTCGATCGGTTTAATCCACGTTGAAAAATGCTGTGGATTTAAATCGGTCTCGAGCTTGTTCAGCGTTTTTTTCCAGATTTGCTCAGAGGTTTTCATTTCACTAAATTTGGATGAACTTCGGTTCGTGGTATAGTTAAAAATAGATCGAAAATATATTACCTAAATAGATAATTATCCACACAGTTTTTCACAGGTGTGGATAATTTATTTAATGCGGTTTTTATAACGGATTAAAAAGACCCTCCGGACAGTTTGCGCATTACAAGAAATCACCCTCAAACGCTAGCAGAGGCGTCTTTTTTTTGCAAGATTTTTTTCTGTTGACAAACAGCACTTTAAGCCGAAAAAAAAGGATGTAAAATTATAAAAAATCTTGACAGTTTCTTTTAAATATGCTTAGTAGTGCTCTTTGTTTTTGATGCAGGAATAACCAATATTCAGAACCTTCCCGTTAACGGGAATATAAGGAGTTAATAGCCAGTTATGAAACGCACTTATCAACCGAGTCGAATCAGTCGTAAACGGACCCACGGTTTCCGTAAGAAAATGCAGACCAAGAACGGTCGTTCCGTTATCAAGCGTCGTCGCGCTCGCGGTAGAAAAAGATTGTCGGTAACGACGCCGGCCAAGTAAGTCTTACGCAGAGTCTTTTGTCTCAGGTTAAACGGTATACGTTTCCGGCAGAAAGGCGTATCAGGGCCAGTCAGGATTTCGTCGCCGCGCGCAAGCACGGACGCCGTTTGCAGTTACGTCATTTTTATATCTACCTGTTAACCGGTTCAACCGGCCGGACACGTCTGGGGCTCACCGTCTCCCGTAAAGTCGGGAACGCGGTGACGAGAAACCGGGTTAAACGTCTCGTCCGTGAATATTTTCGACTGCATTTCGATAAAATTCCGGCCGGAGTCGATATTTCGATTGTAGCGCGCCGGTCAGCCGGCGCGCTCAATTTTACTGAGGTTTCGCAGCAACTCAAGGTTCTTTGCGGATTATCTCCGGATCGGTGTAGATAAATGATCAAGCGGGGCTTTATCAGTCTGATCATCTTTTATCAGCGTTATATTTCTCCTTTAAGCGGTCCGACCTGCCGTTTTTACCCTTCCTGTTCGTCTTATACGATTGAAGCTATTCAAAAATATGGTTTAACACATGGTTTTGTTCTCGGTTTGCTTCGGGTCTGTAAGTGTCACCCCTGGCATCCGGGTGGCTTTGATCCGGTAAAATAATTTATTTTTGCATAGTCTTATTTTCTCTTTTCGGAGCTTTTGATGGAAAACAATAAAAACACATTTATCGCGATTGCCCTGATGCTCGGTGTCTGGGTCGTTTTTTCGATCCTCTTTCCGCCGACCAAACAGGAACCGGCCGAGCAGCCGGAAAAACCGGCGGTCGAGCAGGTAGCACCGACCCAGGAGAGTGCTCCTGTTGTAACGCCGGCGGCGTCTCCTGCTCTCGCGGTTGCAACCCCTGCTCCGGCCCCGGCCGAGGAGAAGGAGATCGTCGTTCAGACTGATCTCTACAAGGCGGTATTTACTTCCATCGGTGCCCGCTTGAAGCAGCTCGAGCTCAACAATTTCCGGGTCGAAGACAGCGAAGGTTCGCCGTTGGTCTCGATTATCGATACATTCAACCCGGAAAAAGGGACGTTCCGTCTCAATGGCAATAATGGCATCTCTCTCTCTTCGGAAGCGCCCTACTCTGTTTCCGCCGAGACTTCGAATATCTCTCTTAGCGGTGATGAAACCCGGAAGCTCGTTTTTACTACAACGACCGCCGAAGGTGTCGTCGTCGAGAAGGAGTTCACTCTCAATGCCAGCAGTTACGCTATCGACCTGGCGGTCCGGGTCAGCAACAACGGCACGTTGCCGGTTCGCGGCGGCCTCGATCTCGCCCTGGTTCAGCACTATGACGAATCGGTAGAATC
>PKTZ01000111.1 GCA_002868925.1 Desulfuromonas sp.
GATTGCCATCACCCTCGAACCGGGAACCTACTTCCGCTGCACCTGCGGCAAGTCGAACAACCTCCCTTTTTGCGACGGCGCCCACCGCACCGGAGACCAACTGCCGATCCGTTTCGAAATCGAGGAGAAGAAAAAAGTCTATATCTGCAGCTGTGGTAAGAGCAAAAACCAGCCTTTATGTGACCAGAGCTGCGGCGTCGAACTCCCCTGAACAACCCCAACAACCCTGCCGAGCCGAAATTAACTACAATTTTATCTTCAATCATTCCGGCGCCTTAGCAATTCACCTAAATTTATCGTTTGCACCACCCCCTATTATTCTATATAAAGATTAACAATTACTAATCTATATTAATCTCAGGCGCAACTATGGTTACAAATGAGATTCAACATCAAGTTCTTGCCGCCGGGCACAACGATGCGTTACTGGAGTCGACAGTCGCTGCCCTCGTGGAAGAACATGGCAAAGCGGCCTACAAAGAGGTTATGACGGCGCTGACCGGAAAGAACTTCGGGACCGCACAGTCCGCCATCTGCTGGCTCGAAGCGCAGCAACACCGCCAGACGATCGAGCAGAAGTGCGGCTGGCGCCTCTCCCTCCGCTCAGCCCTGCTCGACTACCTGCAACAACAGACCAAAAGAATGACCAACCCGGTGATCATCGAAGCCGAGTTCCTGGAGAACATCCGCCACTCCTCGATCACTGACGGCCTCACCGGCCTGTTCGATCAACTCTATTTCAAGGGTCACCTTCACGAGGTGCTCAACAAGACGCCGCGCAACGGCACATCACAGGCGGCGGTCATCCTCCTCGATCTCGATCACTTCAAGCAGTACAACGATCGCTGTGGACACCTTGCCGGTGATGAAGTCCTCGCCAGGGTCGCCGATATTATACGCACCCAGGTCCGCGATGGAGATGTCGTCGCCCGCTACGGTGGCGAGGAGTTCGCCGTTTTCCTACCACGCTGCGACCGGGGGGAAGCCTGCAATATCGCCGAACGGATCCGGCAGGGGATCGCCGCGGCCGACTTCCCCGGACAGGCTTTGCTCGACAGAAAGAACCTGACCATCAGCGGCGGTCTCGCCGTTTTCCCAAAGGACGGCGCGGATGCCCGGGCCTTGATTGACAAGGCCGACCAGGAACTTTACCGGGCGAAGACGCGACGCAACTGCATCTACCCGAGCAAATGCGAACGACGCGACACCCCGCGCCACAAGGTCAGTTCCCTGGTTGAATTCACCCGCACCGGCCAAAGCTTCGAGAGCGGTGTCGTCTTCGATATCTCCAAGGGTGGGCTCGCCTTCAGCTGTAGCGACGCGCTCGAACAGGAAGAGCGGGTCACCCTCCGCTTCCAGAAGCCTTTCTGGCGGGACAACTTTTTCTGCGAAGGGAACGTCCGCCGGATTCAACGGCTCGATGACATCGGGCTCAATTTCGTCGCCCTCGAATTCGACTCCCTGTTCGACGACTTCATCCGCTACATCCCGGGGCACGCATCAACCCACTGATTTTTCACATCCCTGCGCAACCGAACAAATAGCATCAACATATCTTGACTTGCCTCACCTTCTTGGATACATTAAGCAAAACTTATCTGTGTGCAGAGCACTACGTTGGGGGAGGGGCGCTCAGTTATGGCGATCAAGGTTGTTGACATCATCGTTGAAAGAAAAGGGAAGATCCTGCTGATCAAGCGAGGAGACTTCTGGATCCTGCCCGGCTGCGAGCTCGGTCCGGGTGAATGCGAACGGGAATGCCTGGAGAAGGTCGTCGCCTGTGAAATGAACGATCAGGTTTCCGCAGTTTTCCGTAAGCTCGACAAGACCATCGTCGGCCCGTCCCCGGTCCGGCCAGGAGAAGTCGAGGTCACTATCTATGTCGGCGATATCAGCAGCAAGAAGATGTCCGACGTCAAAGACTGCAACGCCCACTGGTTCAGCCGCGAGAGTATTGCCGGACTACGCCTGTCGAACATTACCAGGGCGATCTTCGACTACTATTTTGCCGAAGAAGA
>PKTZ01000120.1 GCA_002868925.1 Desulfuromonas sp.
AAGCCGGAGTTGGGAAAGGCGGAGAGCGGCAGGGGCGTTGCCGTCGCCATCCGCTTTAACGCCTGCAGCAGTTCACGTGGACCGGCGCCGCAGTTGGCCCCGACCATTACCGCCCCGGCCTGTTCGAGCCGGCCGACCGCCGCCTCGATACTGAACCCGTCGCGGGTCTGTCCACCTTCGAACAGGGCGAATTGGGCGATCGCCGGCAGACCAATCTTGTTGGCGACCGCCAGGGCGATTTCGAGTTCAGAGAGTTCGGCAAAGGTTTCGAGCTGGAAAAGATCGACCCCGCCCTCGGCGAGAGCGCTCATCTGCTCGGAAAAGATCTGTCGCTTCCGATCACCCGAGAGTTCGACATCCTCCCCGCGGGGCCGCACCAGCGGGCCGACCGAGCCGGCCACCAGGACCGTATCGCCGGCAGCCTGCCGTGCGACATCGCCGGCAGCCCGGTTGATCTGTGACACCTTGTGCCCAAGACCGATCGCGCCGAGGCGCAGACCGTTGGCGGCAAAACTGTTGGTCTCGATCAACTGCGAGCCGGCTTTTACGTAATCGGCATGAACCTGTCGCACCAGCTCAGGCTGCACCAGGTTGAGATGCTCGAAGTTGGCATCGAGCGAAACACCACGGCTGTAAAGCTGTGTGCCCATGGCGCCATCGCCAATCAGCACCTCGCCTTTGAGCCTGGCGACCAATTCATCAAAAGAGAATCTGCCCATACCTTTTATCTATCCGCTCTTCTCGTTGGTCAGTTCGAGAAACTGCCGCAGGATCTCCGCGGTCAGCCCCCAGATTTCGTGGTCATCGACCGTGTAAAAAAAGACCGGAACGGTCCGCCCCCTGTGGCGCCAGTCTTCGACTCGAAATATGTCTGGATCGCGCAACCGCGACACCGGCACCTCGATCATATCGGCGATCTCGCCCGGATCGATCCGGTAGGGGTATGGCGCCTCAAAGTAGCCGACGTAGGGAACGACATGGTAGCCGTGCACAGACTCGAAGTCATCCAACCGACCGAGGACGGTCACATCGTCGGTCCGCAACCCGACCTCCTCCTCGGCTTCACGCAGGGCGGTCGCCTCAAGGTCTGTATCCTCGCGCTCCCAGGCGCCACCGGGGAACGAAATTTCACCACGGTGGTGTCTCACATGGTGAGTCCGCCGGGTAAAGAGCAGGAAGTCCTCACCCCGCCGCTCGAACAACGGCAGCAGAACGGCGGAGCGCCTTAGCCCGCCCGCTTCGAAGGTATTCAGCGGATAGCGCGCAAGGGCGCTGCGGATCGCTTCGAGATCCGGCATCAGACCGTAACGGTCGTGGCGTTGGCCCGGAGTTGACCGATGGTCTTACCATAATCATCGCTGCCGAAGACAGCGCTGCCGGCGACAAAGACATCGGCACCGGCGTCAGCGATCCGCTTGATATTGTCGGCCTTGACCCCTCCATCGACCTCGAGCTCGACCGAAAGCCCGCGGCTGTCGATCATCTGGCGCAGGGCGGCGATCTTCGGCAGGGCCGACTCGATAAACGACTGGCCGCCGAACCCGGGGTTGACGCTCATCACCAGGACCAGGTCGAGATCGTCGAGAATGGTCTCGAGGGTAGCTACCGGGGTGGCCGGATTGATCGAGACCCCGGCCTTCTTGCCGAGCGATTTGATCAGCTGTACCGTCCGGTGCAGGTGCGGCACCGCCTCCTGGTGAACGGTGATGATGTCGGAGCCGACCTTGGCGAAATCGGGGATGTAGAGGTCGGGATTTTCGATCATCAAATGAACATCGAACGGCTTGTCGGTGACCGGGCGCAGGCCGTCGACCACCAGCGGGCCGATGGTGATATTCGGCACGAAGTGGCCGTCCATGACATCGACGTGGATATAATCTGCGCCGCCGTCGGCGATAGCTTTAACTTCGTCGCCGAGCCGGGCAAAATCGGCGGAGAGGATTGACGGGGCAATCTTGATCATAAAAGGCTCCCTGGCAGGAATAAGGGCTTTTTCAGGCTGAAACTCTATTAAATTCTCACTTTGCCATGTTTAGCCGGCCGGTTCAACCGCAAAGCTTTTGCATACGAAGGTGGAAATCAATCCGCCTTACGGAAACGGGCGGCGAAGAAGCCATCGATGCCGTGGTGGCGGTGCGGCCAGCTGCGCAGGCAGCCGGTTTGATCGATAAGCTCCTGCCAGCCCTCTGGCACGACCGTGGCAAGGTCCTCGAGCACAAAATCCTTATGCTCGTTAAGGAAGGTCTTGACCACGTCTTCGCTCTCACGGCTGGTGAAGGTGCAAAGCGAGTAGAGCAAGGTTCCGCCAGGCCGCAACAGCGGCGCAACCTGGTTCAGCATAGTCGTTTGCAGTGCGGCCAGCGTCTTGATATCAGCTGCCTTGCGGCGCCAGCGGCTCTCCGGGTTGCGGCGCAGCACCCCGAGGCCGCTACAAGGGGCATCGACCAGGATGCGATCGCAGCTTTCCGGTTCGAGAAAATCGGGCCGTTCGGTCAGATCCCAGGGCCGGGCGTCGATGCCGTCACAACCGAGACGTTTAGCCCCACGTTCAATCATCTCGATCCGCTGTTCATACTTGTCGAGGGCGATAATTTTCGCCCCGTTGTCTGTCAAGGCAGCGATGTGTGTCGTCTTGCCGCCGGGCGCGGCACATGCATCGAGGATGGTGTCGCCAGGCTGCGGGTCGAGCAGGTGGGCGATCAGCATGCTCGCCTCGTCCTGCACCTGGTACCACCCCTCTCGATCACCCGGCAGCGGCGCATCACCGCGCGCTTCAACGACCACCCCTTCCGGGACGTAGGTGCAGGGGTGTGCCCGATGGCCGGAATCCTCGAGGGCAGCCAGGTAGTCGTCACGGCTGGTTTTCAGGGTGTTGACGCGCAGGGTCATTGGCGCCTGCCCCGCCATGGTTTCAGCCAGAGCGATCGCCTCGCTGTTCGGTAACAGCCGCATCATCTCCTTGGCAATCCAGGCTGGCAATGAACAGACATGCTCCATGTAGGGGCGCGGTATTTCCGGAGTTGGCCACTCAATCTCGGACTGTTGTCGAGCAAGGGCGCGCAATACGCCATTGACTAGGCCGGAGACGCGCTCCATGCCGCAGGTGCGGGCCAGTTCAACAGTGGCGTGTACCGCTGCCCGCTCCGGAATGCGGTCGAGCTCGAGCAGCTGGTAGGCTCCTATCCTGAGCAGGCGCCGGGCGCCCGGTTCGAGCTTCGCAAGCGGCTGTTTGCAGAAACCGGCGAGGGCGAAATCAAGTTTTCCCTGCAGACGGAGGACGCCGTAGACCAGTTCGGTCAATAGGCCCCGCTCGCGTGGGTCGATGCCGGGGTGGCTCGACAGCCAGCCATCGAGCAGCAGGTCGGAATATCCGCCATCTTCGACCTTTTGTATTATTTCGTATGCGCCTTGGCGGGCATCAGCCACGGGTGGTCTCCTTATTCTAAGTATGCGCCTAGGTTTAGCATGAATATTTCGTGCAAGCTAGGACATAGAGATATCTATTTCATGGATCTAAGTTCAAAATCGTGGGGTCTCGGCCCCACACTCCGGGTTCATTTCTTTATTAAGCCATAAAGAAACGAACCAAAGAAACGGCTCCCTTGCAGGGGGCTTTTCTGCGCGGTCGGGTTGCCTTTTTTGGACTTTGGTGGTTGGGAGATCGCCTCGAGGCGATCACGGTTCGTCGTTGTGGGCTTCTCGGTTGGGCTACGATCAAGGAAACGCGCTGACTCTCTTGCAGCTCAAGAGCTATGGGGGAAAAGCTAAAACCATCGCTGGAATCACCGGTGCTGTTGATCTATGCAGCCCGTTTCAGTCTAGTGAGCCACAGCGACGAAACCTATCGAGGCTGGCATCTCCAGTGAAAAGCGGCAACGTCAACCGCGAATGCAGTGCCCGCCGCCAGGCGCGTGCTTTCTTTTGCTTCGTTTTCTTTGTCACGCTGACAAAGAAAATGACGTCGGCTGTCGGGCCGGGACCCGACGGTTCTGATCAAACACATAAAAAGAGGACAGACACTTCAGCATAAAAGTATCTGCCCTCTGACATATCGATATCCAAAAAAACCTAACCAATCGTCATACTCTCCAACCTCCGCACCCGCTCCTCCATCGGCGGATGGGTCGAAAACAACGCCCGCACACCGCCACCGCGTAGCGGATTGACGATAAACATATGCGCCGTCGCCTCGTTGACCTTCTGCATCGGCGCCCGGCTGTTCGCCATCTCCAGCTTACGCAGAGCGCTGGCGAGACACATCGGGTTACCGCAGAGCTTGGCGCCGCCTTCGTCGGCAAGGTACTCGCGGGATCGGGAGATTGCCATCTGCACCAGCATGGCGGCGATCGGTGCCAGGATCATGGTCGCGATCAGCGCAAGCGGGTTACCGTCCTCATCGTCACGGCCACCGCCGAAAATCATCGCCCACTGGGCCATGTGCGCCATGTAGGAGATCGCGCCGGCGACGGTAGCTGCGATCGAGCCGATCAGGATGTCGCGATGACGAACATGGCTCAGCTCATGCGCCATTACCCCCATCAATTCCTCGCGGGTCAGGATCTGCATGATCCCCTCGGTTGCGGCAACCACCGCATGCTGCGGGTTGCGGCCGGTGGCAAAGGCGTTCGGCGTCGGTTGCGGCAGGATGTAAACCTTCGGCATGGTCATGTTATTGCGCTGGCAGAGCTCGGCGACAACTTCGTAGAGCTCACCGCTGTTGACCTCCTGGCCGCGGTACATCTTGACCACGATCTTGTCGGAGAACCAGTAGCTGCCGAGGTTCATCACCGCGGCGAAGACCAAGGCTATGAGGGCGCCGCCCTTGCCGCCGAGGGCGCCTCCTGCAAAGACTAGAACCATGGTCAGAACGGTCATCAATAATACGGTACGGACAGTGTTCATTTTTTATATACGTTCCTTTTTCATGACTGCTTGTTTAAAGCCCGGATAATCCGGGCATCTTCAATCTAATAATTAACAGGGGAAAATCAAGATTCAGACGTAATAAATTCGTCCAGCACCTTTTCTACTTCATCCATCACGATATGGGTATTGAAACAGGGGCCATTCGGCCGGTGGTTGAGAACGCCGATAACCGGCAGTGGGTAGGAGTCGCGGATGCCGGAGGTCAGATCGCGCTCGCAGGCGACGGCGAGGATAAACCTCGGTCGGCGCTCAACGATGATCTTGCGCGCCAGGGTACCGCCGGTCGCGACCGCGATATCGATACCGCGTTTATTGGCCGCGGCCGAAAGTCCCGAGATATCGCACTTGCCGCACTGGATACAGCGGGAGACGTCGCCGGTAATCTTGATGTCGCAGTCGAATAGCTGGATACAGTGTGGCAACAGGATCAACGCTTTATCCGGACTGACCCGCAACTTCTTTGCCCTGACCAGCTGGTTGTTCAAAGCGATGAACGACTGCTGCAGGGTATCCCGGTCGATGCCGACCAGGCGACCGATCGAGATGATACCGGGGAAGAGGTAACGGATCACCAGCTTGCGCAACCGCTGCGACAGGAAAAGGTCGCGACCGGTGAGTAGGGTCAGCACCAGCATGCCGAGCCCGCCGACGACAAAAAAAGTGAGCAGGCCGAGGATAATGCCGAAGAGAACAGGTAAAACTGGATGAATATTGACCAGGCCGACGCTCGGCACCCACCAGAGGAGGAATGCGAATAGCAGAACGACCGCCGATGAGGCGGTCAACAGACCGATAAAGAGACGCTTGCGCGGCTTGGCCATCGATTGGTTTGTCAAAGGCGATGCAGTCATTCCGGTCTACCCCAGTCGGGTCCCCTCCGGCAGCTTGTGCCCGCGCAGAAAATCGGCGGCCGCGGTCATCTTCTTGCCCGGCAGCTGCAGCGCTCCGATCCGGATCGCCCCTTCACCGCAGGCGACAACGACCCCGTTGTCATCAGCCTTCAGCACCGTTCCCGGCTCACCATTCCCCTGCGCCAACGTGGTCCTGGCGATCTTCAACACCTGGCCGTCGAGGTGGGTAAAGGCTCCCGGCCACGGTTCGAGCCCACGCACCCGGTTATGTACCGCCGACGCCGGCAGACTCCAATCGATCAGGCCGTCCTCTTTCTTCATCATCGGCGCGTAGGTGCTCTCCTCGTCGTTCTGTTTCTGCGGCGAGAGGGAGCTGTCGAGAACCTGTTGCAGGGTCTCCGCCATGGTTTCGCGACCGAGCAACGCCAGCCGATCGTGCAGCTGGCCAGCGGTTTCGTCCGGCCCAATCGCCAACGATTTCTTGACCAGCATATCGCCGGTATCGAGTCCGGCATCCATCAGCATGGTGGTAATCCCGGTCTCGGTCTCGCCATCGACGATCGCCTGGTTGATCGGTGCCGCGCCCCGGTATTTCGGCAAAAGCGAGGCGTGTACGTTGATGCAACCGAAGCGGGGAATATCGAGAACGCTCTGCGGCAGAATCTGGCCGTAGGCGACAACCACCACCAGGTCGGGTTGCAGCTTGCGCAGCGACGCGACCGCTTCCGGAGCGCGTAACTTCTGCGGCTGGAAGACCGGAATACCTTGCTGTTCGGCAACCACCTTGACCGGCGGTGGGCTCAGCTTCTTGCCCCGCCCTTTCGGCCGGTCCGGCTGGGTGTAGACCCCGACCAGGTTGACTCCCGCTTCGATCAATCCTTCGAGGGTCGAAGTCGCAAAATCGGGAGTGCCCATGAAAACGGTGCGCAGTTCCTGAGGCTTCACAGCTGTTCCTCCAACTGTTCGAGGATTTTTTTGTACTTTTTCTTGAAGATTCCCTTCTTGAGCGAAGAGAGGTGATCGACGAAGAGGACGCCGTTGAGATGATCGATCTCATGCTGGAAGGCGACTGCCAGAAGCCCCTCGGTCTCAATTTCGACCATCCGGTCCTGCAGGTCCTGGAACCGGACCTTGACCCGGGCGCTGCGATCGACCCGGGCATAGTAACCGGGCACGGAGAGACAACCCTCTTCCTCGCAACACTCCCCTTCCTCTTCGACGATTTCCGGGTTGACCGCCGTGATCAGTTGCGGCGGTTCATCTTTGCCCGAGCAGTCGAGCACGATCAGTCGCTGCGAGATGCCGATTTGCGGAGCCGCCAGCCCGACACCGGGAGCGGCGTACATAGTCTCGACCATGTCCTCGGCCAACGTCCTGATTTCATCTGTAATCTCGGTGACTGGTTCGGCCGTTTTCGCCAGCACCGGATCGGGATAATGCAGTATTTTTAAGATAGCCATAGTACCTCGATTCGATCTTTACATTATTTGTCGTAAACAATAATGATACGCGGCAGTAAAGCGTAAAGTCAACCGAATCAGTAAGTAAAGAAGTTCAGTAGACAGAAGGCAGAATTCAGTTTCGTCAGATACGAGAAATCGATTGGGTTTCATTCTGTCTACTGTATTCCGTCTTCTCCAAAAAAGAGGGCGCCGATTGGCGCCCTCTTTTGGATATTCATTTTGTACTCATTTCTTTACGGCGTGTAGATTTTCAACAGCGCCTCGGCCATTTCTGCCGGACTGTCGGCGACGCTGACTCCGCACTCGGCGAGGAACGTCTTCTTACTGGCGGCATCCCCTTTGCCGCCGGAAATGATCGCCCCGGCATGGCCCATCCGCTTGCCGGCCGGAGCCGTCGCGCCGGCGATGAATGCGGCGACCGGTTTGCTCATGTGATCGCGCACGTACTCGGCCGCCTGCTCCTCGGCGTCACCGCCGATCTCGCCGATCATGATCACCGATTCGGTCTCCGGGTCGGCTTCGAACATTTTCAAAACATCGAGATGGCTGGTGCCGTTGACCGGGTCACCGCCGATGCCGACGCAGGTCGTCTGACCGATGCCGCGGGTGGTCAACTGCCAGACCGCTTCGTAAGTCAGGGTACCGGAACGGGAAACGACACCGACCGGCCCCTTCTTGTGGATATACCCGGGCATGATTCCGATCTTGCACTCTTCCGGGGTAATAACGCCGGGGCAGTTCGGCCCGATCAAGCGGCTGTCTTTCCCTTGCATGTACCTGTTGACCTTGACCATGTCGAGCACCGGCACGCCCTCGGTGATACAGATTACCAGCTCGATGCCGGCATCGACTGCCTCCATGATTGCGTCGGCAGCACCGATCGGCGGCACGTAGATCACCGAAGCGTTGGCGCCGGTTTCGCTCACCGCGTCTTCAACTGTATTGAACACCGGGAAGCCGTCGATCGTCTCGCCACCTTTGCCGGGGGTCACTCCGCCGACCATCTGAGTGCCGTAATCGCGCGCCCCCTGGGCATGGAACAGGCCGGTAGCGCCAGTGATCCCCTGGGTAATAACCTTGGTATTTTTATCGACCAGAATACTCATCGTAATCTCTCCTTAACCGTTGACGGCGTTAACAATTTTCTCCGCCGCATCGGCCATCCCGTCGGCCGCGATAATGTTCAGCCCCGACTCTGCCAGCATCTTCTTGCCGAGGTCGACGTTGGTCCCTTCGAGCCGCACCACCAACGGTACGGTCACCCCGACCTCTTTGGCCGCGGTAATGACGCCGGTTGCGATGACATCGCACTTCATGATACCGCCGAATATGTTGACCAGGATCCCCTTGACCTTGTCGTCAGAGAGAATGATTTTGAACGCCTCGGTCACCCGCTCGATGGTGGCGCCGCCGCCGACATCGAGGAAGTTGGCCGGATCGCCGCCGTAATGCTTGATGATATCCATGGTCGCCATCGCCAGGCCGGCGCCGTTGACCATGCATCCGATATTGCCATCGAGAGCGATGTAAGAGAGGTCGTACTGCGACGCCTCGATCTCCATCGGATCTTCCTCGTCGTAATCGCGCAGGTCACGGATACGGATATGACGGAACAGAGCGTTTTCGTCGAAATTGATCTTGGCGTCGAGGCAGAGCAGATCCCCCTCGGCGGTCTGGATCAGCGGATTGATCTCGAGCAGCGAGCAGTCGGTCTCGACAAAGGTCTTATAGAGCCCGATCAACAGCGGCACCGCCTGCTTGACCTGGGCGATTTCGAAGCCGAGCTTGAAGGCGACCTTGCGCGCCTGGAAAGCGGTCAGGCCGACCACCGGATCGATCGACTCGAAGAAAATCTTCTCCGGAGTCGAAGCTGCGACCTCCTCGATATCCATGCCGCCCTCGGCCGAAGCCATCAGGGTGACGCGATCAGTCGCTCGATCAACCAGAAAGGAGACGTAGAACTCGTCGGCGATGTTGCTCCCCTTCTCGACCAGCACCCGCTTCACCACTTTCCCTTCCTGGCCGGTCTGGTGGGTGACCAGGGTCATGCCGAACATATCGCGGGCAAATTGCTTGACCTCGTCAGCGGTTTTGGCGATCTTGACGCCGCCCCCCTTGCCGCGCCCGCCGGCGTGGATCTGGGCCTTCACCGCCCAGGGGCCTTCACCGAGTCGTCGCGCCCAGTCGCGGGCGGAGTTGCTGTTGTAGACCACGTGCCCTTACGGGACCGGAACCCCGAAATTACGCAGAATCGCCTTGGCCTGATACTCATGGATATTCATGATCCTGATCGCCTCCGATTAATATAAAATAAGGGTAAAACGAATCTGAAAACCTTAACATCTTACGCAAAGCCGATGCCAGTTAACGTTAAATTACACAAGCTACTGATTTTATAAAGAATTTATCCCGCCAACATACCAAGCATAACAACCAAACCTGACCACGGTTCGCCATCTTCGGCGGCCAATGGTCATTTTTGGTAAATTGGTCTGACAACTAAGCCGCAGCAAAAGATTTAACAATTTTAAATTTCAGTGTCAATCAAATAGTATTTAATTTCAGTAAAGACAAATTCGCTAAACTAAAATGCCTGCCGGGTCTCCGCATCTATTCTAGCAGAGGAGCCATGGCAGGCCAGTTTTAAGTTTAAAAGGGGAAACAAAAGTCCTCAGGTAATCCAAGAAAGACTTATGGGAGGATTTACAATAAGACCACTACGCCAGATTTTCAATTTCCTACATTAATTGTCATTTATAGGAAAAGAAACGCCCAACTCAGCGGTCACCGGATTGGAGCGGGTGGTGACTCGTTACAGATTGTTTGTTATTCACGTTTTGTATCAGCTTATTCAATAATAAGGCTTCTCCCCGGAACAATTTCCTGCAGGATAATAGTTACCCCCCCTTGCATAACTTGACAAAGCTCAACTCTCTTTAATGCTTTATACGAACCCAGATCTGACCGGCAAAGCTCGGTCAGAAAATGGCAATCAACCTTTCTCATGGAGCTTATTATGGTCGATGTTAAATCGTTGAGTTCCCGCTGGTCCCCAAGATTACTGAGTGTTATGCGGATCGTGACCGGTTTTCTGTTCATCCCACACGGCTCGCAGAAACTTTTCAGTTTCCCGGATACCAGCAAAGCGGCTGTTGAATGGTTCTCGCTGATGGGCCTGGCCGGTGCTCTGGAATTTTTCGGTGGATTGTTCATCCTGTTCGGGATGTTTACCCGCCCGGTCGCCTTCCTATTGTCAGGTCAGATGGCTTTTGCCTACTTCATGGCCCATGCGTCAAAAGACTTCTGGCCGATACTCAACCGGGGCGAACTGGCCGTATTCTATTGTTTCGTGTTTCTATATCTGGTCGCCGCCGGAGGTGGGGCATGGAGTTTGGACCGTCTGTTCAAGCGACATGCCTGAAACAAAACGGACTGCAAAGAACGATCGGCTGTCGTTATTCTGCGTAAGAGTTTATTCAAGTCGAATAACTTTAAAAAAAACGGTTAAAGTAATACCCTACAAACCCTGACTTCTCACACAAAAAAAGGGGACATTGCTGTCCCCTTTTTCACATTCAGGAAATGATTTTCTTTACTTCTTGGTCTTGTCCCAATCAGCAAGGAACTTCTCGATACCGATGTCGGTCAGCGGGTGCTTGACCAGCTGTTGCATAACCGAGTAGGGGATGGTGCAGATATCGGCGCCGATCATGCCGGCCTGCAGCACGTGTTGCGGGCTGCGAACCGAAGCGACGATAATCTCGGTGGTGTAGCCGTAGTTGTCGAAGATAGTCCGGATCTGGTCGATCCCTTCCATACCATCGTGACCGACATCGTCGAGCCGACCAACAAAGGGAGAGACGAAGGTCGCCCCTGCCTTAGCGGCGAGCAGTGCCTGCAGCGAAGAGAAGATGAGGGTGACGTTGGTCTGAACCCCCTGCTCGGAAAGCCGGCGGGTCGCCTTCAGCCCCTCGCTGGTCATCGGCAGCTTGATTACAATCTTCTTCTTGTCGATCTGGACCAGTTCGTTCGCTTCCTCGACCATACCGTCGGCATCGAGGGAAATCACCTCGGCCGAGATCGGGCCGTCGACGATGCCGGCGATCTCCGAGACGACTTCCTTGAAATCGCGGCCGCTCTTGGCGATCAGCGACGGGTTGGTTGTTACGCCGTCGACCAGCCCCAGTTCATGGGCGGCGCGGATCTCGCTCACTTCGGCCGTATCGATAAAAAATTTCATGTTAGGACTCCTGTTAATCGGTTTAATTGGTTGAATTAGTTAAATTGGTTATTTGAAAAAACAATCAGTGTCTTCATCTGTCCTCTATCTTCCTGCTCTCCAACTCTCCGCCTCAGCGTTAAAAACTGATTCCGATTTTCGATGTGCCTTTAATCTTTCTCCTTTAACTTTTTTCCTTGCCTGAATATTCATCCCGGCATGCTTCGGAGCAGAAATAGTGGTGTTCTCCGCGGATCGTTTTGGCGATCGCGTCACCGCGCGGTACGTAGGTTCCGCACTGCGGGTCACGCACCATCGCCTCGCCGTCCGCCGTCTTTTCCGGCGGCTGCATCGATTTCGCCGCAAAGCTGCGCAAGATGAAGTTGAGCAGCGTATAACAGAGATAGAAAAAAAGTGCAAACAGTAGCAGTCGAATCATGGGGGAACCTTACCACACATCGGCAACCCGCTGCACCCCCTCTGTCGTGTCGAGGCGTTGCAGCAATTCACCGACGGTTAAATAAACCACCGGATGGACAAGCTCCGGGTCGAGATCGACCAAAGGGGTGAGGACGAAGGCGCGTTCGTGCAGCCGGGGGTGCGGCAGTATCAGCTCGGGCTCGAGCCGGAGGAGAGTGCCGAATAACAGAATGTCGATATCGAGGGTACGGGCATCCCAACGCTCGCTCCGGACACGGCCGAACTCCTTTTCGACCTGCTGACAAAGCTCAAGAAGTCGCTCCGGAGTCAGCACTGTCCCGATCGCCAGCACCGCATTGAGGTAGGGTGGCTGACCTGCCGGGCCGCCGACCGGAGCCGTTTCATAAAGTGGCGACGAGGCGACCACCGACACCGACGGCTGGCGCTGCAGCGCCTGGCGGGCGCCGCGCAGCATGGCGGTCCGGTCACCGAGATTGGAACCGAGACCGAGATAGGCTTTAACCTGAATCTCCATAGCTTCGCATTATAACCACAGTCCGTCATTTAAACCAACAAAGAGAGCCTTTTGTTATCGGCACTTGCAAGAAGAAATACGCCCCACAAAACGCGCATCTTCTGGTACGATGTATACTATGAATCGCAAACCGACACCGATCAATAAAGATGCCGCCCTGGCCCATCAGGCCGAGATGACCCGGGTCATCGACACCCTGGCCGAGAACTACCTGCAGGGTAAAATCCGCGCCCTCAAACTGGCGATGACGACCCTGCTCTCCGGCGGCCACCTCCTGCTCGAGGACATCCCGGGGCTCGGCAAGACCACCCTCGCCCTCGCCCTGTCCAACGCCCTCGGCCTCTCATTCGGCCGCATCCAATGTACCAGCGACCTGTTGCCGTCCGACATCACCGGGCTTTCCATCTTCGACCGCAACGACAATCGATTCCGCTTCGTCGAGGGACCGATCTTCAACAACATCGTTCTGGTCGACGAGATCAACCGGGCGATGCCGAAAACCCAGAGCGCCCTGCTCGAGGCGATGGAAGAGCGGCGGGTAACGGTCGAAGGGAAGACCTACTCACTGCCGCAACCGTTTCTGGTGATCGCTACCCAGAACCCGGCCGAGCAGGTCGGCACCTACCCGCTGCCGGAATCACAGATGGACCGTTTCCTGATCACCACCGACATCGGCTACCCACCGGAAGAGATGGAAAAAATGATCATCCGTGACGGCAGCATCCGCGAGGACATCCGCCATATCGAACCGCTGGTCAAAAAAGAGGAGATCGAAGCGGCACAGCGCTCGGCACACGAAGCGGTCTACCTCGGCGACAAGGTCATCGACTACATCTACCGCCTGACCGCCGCCACTCGGGAGCATCGCTACATCGCTTCCGGCATCTCGACCCGAGGAGGACTCGGGTTGGCCGCCGCCGCCAAAGCGAGCGCTTTCCTCGCCAACCGCAACTACGTTGTTCCGGAAGATGTTCGCGACGTCGTGATCCCGGCCGGGGCTCACCGGCTGATCCTCAAGCCGGAACAGGAGGCTCTCGACAAGAAGGAGGTGCTACGATCAATCGTCGAAAGCGTAGCCGTTCCTTTGGCCTGAAACTGACCCGGGCCGGCACCCTCTACATCGTCCTCACCCTGCTGCTCGGCTTCGCCGCCGTCAACACCGGCAACAACCTGCTCTATCTGTTGGTCTCGGCGCTGCTCGGCTTCATGGCGGTCTCCGGCCTGATTGGCCGCTACAACCTGGCCCGTCTGCGGGTCGACTTCCTGCCGCCACCGGAGATTTACGC
>PKTZ01000007.1 GCA_002868925.1 Desulfuromonas sp.
TTGTGACCCGGTTGTCCAGCCCGGCGGGATATTTTTCGCCCCAGCCGTTGAAGGTGAAATCGAGCGGCAACGGTTTGTCGTTTCGGTAAACGGTGATCGGACCGAAATCGCGGCCCCAGGTGTCGTTGGTCGGGCATCCGGCAAAGGTGATGTTCTCCATGCGGGCACCCTTGTTCGAAAGCAGTCCGTGCGGTGAAGCTTCTTCCGGGGCGACGATAACGACCCGCTCGAAGCGGCTGGCGTGTCTGGCGATCTGTACAAATACCGGTTCAACCGCGCTGAGCATATCGACCCAGTCGGTGCCTGAATGCGGCCACGGTAGCAGAATGCCTTCCTGTTGTTCCCACTCGGCGGGAAGTCTTGTCTTTGTCATCGCTACACCCCTCGAATCGGCGCATATTCTAGGTGAAAAGACACCGGTTGACAACAAAATGTGAGGGTTATTTATACCGTCGTTTCAACCAGGAAAAAAAGATCGTGAGGGCCAGAGCGAGTGCGATCAGAAGGGCAAATCGACCGCTCCAGCGTTGAACATTCTGCCAACTGACGCCGGCAAGATAGCCGAGCCCCGGGTAGGCGAGCCCCCAGAGGATGGCGCTGATAACACCGTAGCTGACGAACGGGGCCGGTTTCATTCGGGCGCAGCCGGCGACGAACGGCACGAATCCGCGGATCGGACCGATAAACCGGCCGAAGAAGACCGATTTGCCGCCGTGGTCGTTGAAGAAGACTTCCGCCTGGCGGATCAGTTTCTTCTGGCGCTGCATCGGTTTCCAGGAGAGGATGTTCGGCCCGAGGCGGGCGCCGAGCCAGTAGCTCAAAAAATCCCCAAGAAAAGCACCGATGACGGAGACGATAATAATCGTGGAAATATCTTCCTTGCCGTGCAGGGCGAGGAAGCCGGCAAAGACGATGAGAGTGCTGCCGGGGACGATGACGCCGATCGCAACCAGCGATTCGGCAAAGGCGATGACGGCGATGCAGAGGTAGTAAACCACGCCATCGGGAAGCCAGGTCATGAATTGCTGCAGCCACTGTTCCATCAAGTTCTCCGGGTTCGTCAGAACAATTTTAACAGATAGCACCGCCCGGGCGAATGGTCAGAGCGAAAACTCCTCATGTAAGGCATCGAGGCGGTCGGTCGTAGCGGACCCGTAGCGGCTCATTTTCTGCCGGATCTGCTCGAACGGTCGTTCCCGTTCTCTGTCTGCAGGAGACTTGCTGAAAAAGAGATCGGAATAGGCGATGATCTTCTCTTCGATCGAGACCGGCATCATCTCCCTTTGCGGTAGCGGCAGCGACTGTTCGATAATGTCGTGACGACTCAGCCCGACCCCGATATGTCTTTCGCAGACCAGGGCGTGTTCGGGCAGCCCTTCCTGCTCGAGGATTTCACGGCCGAGGTAGCCATGCTCCAGGTAATGTTTTTCTCCGAAACAGCCGATGTCCGGGGCGTCGGTCAGGAAAATGCCGATATCGTGCAGCAGTGCCGCCTCTTCGATGAATTTCAGGTTGACCGGCCGGTGGGACGAGAGCCGTTTGCCGATGGCCAGTGCCTTGTCGGCCACCCGGTGACTGTGTTCGAGCAGGATCGGGAATGCGATGTCGTGGTCCCGGTAGTGTTTTTCGAGCAGCCTGATCATCATTCAATTATGGCAGAGCCCGGAACGACTCTGCAACCTCCGAAAACAGGTTTGCCTGCCGATCGAATGTTTCCGGCGGCGCCGTATAGATGATCAGGAAGAGCTGATGGTCGATGTCAAAAACCCAACTCCGGATAGTCCGGTGTGGGGTGTGTCCATCGATCAGGGTCGCCTTGCCACCTGCAAGTTTGACCTCTTTACGCGCTACCGTAACCAGGTTGGGGTAGAAATCCTGCAGGACTTCAGCACTCACCGATTCCGGGGTAAAACCATAATGCCGCAAAGCGACGATAGTCAGGGTGAGATCCGCTCCGCTGTCATCGGTCGGTTTGATTTCCCAGCGGACAGAGTTTTCGGCATAGGGGCCGATTCCGGGGTTGACCAGATACGCGGCCCACGGTTGCGGGTAGCTGATGGTGAAGCCGCGGCGGGCATCGATGTAGGACTGTTTTTCAACTGTACGCATCGAATCCGGTTTGCCGGGGCAACCGGATATCATGACTGACAGTAGCAGAATGATAATCGGGGATAATATTCTGCGGATCGATAAACGCATCACGGGCCTCTTGTTTTATCTTAACATGCGGTATCGCTTGTGGTGGCGCAGTTGTGCCGGAAAAAACTCGTGGCCAGGAAGATGTAGACGAGGAGGAAGCAGATTGCGAGGCCGGTGAAGGCGACGTTGAGCCCGTACCGGTCGGCAACGAGGCCGATCAACGGGCCGGATACAACGAAACCGAGGCGGAAGGAGAGCGCTTTCAGTGAGAGGATGCTGGCCCGATGGCTCCGCTTCGACTGTAGGTGTAAAAAGTGTCTGGAAAAGGGGCCCTGCAGACCGCGCATCGCTGTCAGCAGGTAATAAAAGAGAAAAGAGAAGAGCGACGCGGTCAGCCCCAGTCCGAGCAGTCCGATCAGCGAGAGGATAAAGAAGATGCCGAGTTGGCCGCGAATGCCTACATGGTCGGTTACGCGGTGGCTCAGGATCGAGAAGAGGGCGACGGTCAGGTTCGCCCCGGCCCAGATCGGCCCGAACCATGAGAGCGGGACCTGGCAGTCCTGCATGAACGGCTGGATCAGCCAGACC
>PKTZ01000046.1 GCA_002868925.1 Desulfuromonas sp.
CGGTGCAGGCGGGGATCAAAACCATTGTCATCCCGGAGCAGAACCGGAAAGACCTCGAGGATATCCCCCGGCATCTGCGGCAGAAGGTCCGTTTCGTTTACGCCGGTCGTATCGACCAGGTACTGGAAGCTGCCCTGAAAGAGAAACCGTGATGCTCCAGGGACACGGCGAATTTCAGATTATCGATTTTCTCAGGCGCCAGGGGCGATCGGCGCCCGGCCTGGTCAAGGGGATCGGTGACGATTGCGCCGTCGCCGAGCTGGCGGCGGATGAATGCCTGCTGACGACGGCCGACCTGCTGACCGAGTCGGTTCATTTCGATCTTGGCTGGAGTGATCTGCACCAGCTCGGGCGGAAGTCGGTTTCGGTCAATGTCAGTGACCTTGCCGCCATGGGCGCCACCCCCCGCTTCCTCTTCCTTTCCCTCGCCCTGCCGGCGACGCTCGGGACCGGGGATATCGACCGCTTTCTCGGTGGGGTGCTACAGGCGTGTGACGATTACGGCATCGTCCTTGCCGGGGGCGATACCTGCCGCTCACAGACCGGGTTGACCATCGCCGTGACCGCACAGGGAACGGCGCCCCGGGGTAAAGCCCTTTTCCGGAGCGGCGCCCGACCGGGCGATGCGATTTTCGTGACCGGCACGGTCGGTGACAGCGGCCTCGCCCTGCGGCAGCTGCAAGAAGGAATCGCCCCGGAGCAGGAGCTGCTGCAACGGCATCTCGATCCGACCGCGCGCATCGGGACCGGGTTGGCGTTGGCCGCGGCGGAGATCCCGACCGCGATGATCGATATCTCCGACGGCCTGCTCGGCGATCTCGAACATATTCTCGACGATTCGAACTGCGGGGCGATGGTCGAAATGGCACGGGTGCCGCTGTCGCAACCGTTCCGTCGTAGCCTCGAACAGAATCCAGANNNNGTGATTGATCTGGCCCTGGGTGGTGGCGAGGATTACGAACTTCTTTTTACCGCTTCGCCGACGAAGGAAGCGACGCTCGTTCAGATCGCGACCCAAACCGGGGTGCCGATTACCCGTCTCGGCGAGGTGACGGCCGAGAACGGAAAACTGACGGTCCTGTCGGCGGACGGAGCCATTTATCAACCGGCGCGAAGAGGGTATCAACACTTCCCTGAAACAGGGGAATGATGTATTTTTAAATCTTGCACTATTGGGATTGATAGTTTTTTTGATTTAATTCATTAAATAGGCAATAATATTAACCGCTTTACCGATGTAATGATGTTGCCGACACCACAGGTTGTAGATGTCTGATTCTTTCAAAGACGATTCAGCGAGCAAGGGACCGTTTGTCGGCACCGATTTTCAGGATGAGGATTTCAGGGAGGTCGTCTCTATCCTGCGCGAACGGAGCGGCTTCGATCTCGACAGTTACAAGGATCGTTGTATCAAGCGCCGCATCGCCAGCCGGGTCCGGGCCAGCGGCCTGAACGACTCGGGCCGTTATGTCGACCTGCTCAGATCGGACAACAGTGAACTCGAGGCGTTGCTGGCGGTTTTGACCATCCACGTCTCGCAGTTTTTCCGCAACCCCTCGACCTACCGTGTCCTTGAGGAGAAGGTGTTGCCGGAACTGGTGGCGGCGGCGCGGGGGCTGGGTGAACGACGGTTGCGCCTCTGGAGTGTCGGCTGTGCCGGTGGCGAGGAGCCGTACTCGCTGGCGCTACTGCTGCACGACATGAAACTCGATGATTTCGAGATTTCGATCATCGGCAGTGATGTCAGCGAGCCGATTCTGGAAAAGGCGCAACAGGCCGAGTATAAAGCCGCGCACCTGTTCGAAGTACCGGCGCCGGTCCGGCAGCGCTATTTCGAACAGATTGGCGAGGATCGTTATCGGCTCGATCCGGAAGTGAGGGGGATGGTCCGTTTCCAACGGCACAACGTACTGGCGGACGCCGATTACCCGGAGGCCGACCTCATCCTCTGCCGCAATGTCATGATCTACTTCTCCCGGGAAGAGCAGAACAAGATCCTGTCCCGGTTCGCAAGCACGCTCGGACGGGACCGCTTTCTGGTTCTCGGCCGGGCCGAAACCCTGATGGGGACGGCCAGGGAATACTTCCGATCGGAATATCCGGTCGAGAGGATCTACAGATGCCAGAAACGTCCGGCCGAAACGGCTGCCGCCGAGTGCCGATGACGTCTATTCCGTTTTTCGAGTCGACTGGAGGGAATGAGCCATGCGCGTAGAGATTGCTTACAAATTCATAATGGGATTCATTATTGTCGTCGGATCGATCGTCGTCCTCGACCTGGTGGTGCCGTTACTCGGGGTTCCCGAGCAGATGCAGCAACTGGTTTCGCTCGGCGGCGCGATCCTGGTCGGTCTGATCCTCGGCTCTCTTTTTTCCAAGGCCTTCACCGGCAATATCAAGGTCATCACCGGGGCGGCGGAGCGGATCAGTCATGGCGATCTGTCACAGCCGATCCGGCTCAAGGCCTCGAGTTTTCCCGACGAGATGTCCGACCTGGCCGAATCACTCAACAAGGTGAATGGCAACCTGCGTGAGCTCGTCGGCAAGGTGCGGGACGCTTCGGTAAGGGTCAGCGACTCGGCGCAGGGGCTGTCGGCGACATCGGAAGAGATGACGGCCTCGAGCCACGAACTCTCCAACACGGTTGAGCAGATCAGCCGCGGGGCGGAGGTGCAGGCCGAAACGGTCGAGAAGGCTTCCCGCCTGATCAAGGAATTCGCGATCAATACCGAACTGGTCGCCTCTTCTTCGAAGAAGGTTTCCGACGCGGTCAACGTGACGGTGCAGACTGCCCAGGGGGGCGGCGAGAAAGCACGTCATACCATGGATCGGATGATGCAACTGCTGCAGGACGTCGAGCGGAGCGGTGAACAGGTCGTCAATTTCGGCGATCAGCTCGGCCGGATCGGCAAGATCGTCGAGGTCATCAACGGCATCGCCCAAAAGACCAACCTGCTCGCGCTCAACGCCACTATCGAGGCGGCCCGGGCCGGCGAGTACGGCCGCGGTTTTGCCGTGGTCGCCGAGGAGATCCGCAAGCTCGCCGATTCGACCACCGGTTCGGCCGATGAGATTACCAATCTGATCGCCAAGGTGCAGGACGAGGGGCAGAACGTCGAGGTCTCCCTGCGCAACAACATCGCCGAGATGGACGAGGGGCGCAAGGCGCTCGAGCTGACCAACCAGGCGTTCGAGGAGATCATCGATACGGCGGTCAACACCCAGGTCAAGTCGTCAAGCATCGCCGAGCTGTCGAAAAAGCAGATCGAAGGGGCCGACAAGATGGTCCAGGCGATCGAGAATATCTCGCAGGTAGTCTCGGACAACGCCGCCGCCACCGAGGAAGGTTCTGCCGCGACCGAGGAACTCTCGGCGGCGATGGGTGAGATGGCACATTCGGCCCAGGAACTCGCCTCATACGCCGAGGCGCTGGCGGAGAATGTCAAGGAGTTCCAGTTCGGCGGTGAAGAGGCGAGCTGATGAATCTCGTTCTGATCTTTCGCCTGGCCGATGAATGGTTCGGCCTGAAAGTCGACGATATTCAGGAGATTGTCGAAGCGCCCGAGTTGAATTACGTTCCGCGTGCTCCCGAGTCGATCCTCGGGGCGATGAATTTCCACGGGAACGTGGTGCCGGTGCTCGATTTGGCCTGTTATCTCGGTCTCGGCAACCAAGCTTATGGCGAGCGGGCGGTGGTTCTGCCGATCGGCCAGACAGTGCTCGCTTTCGGAGTGACGGCGATCGATCGTATTGTCCCGTTCGATTCGGAGATGATGCTGCCGTGCCAGCAGGAGGAGCAGAAGGAACTGCATATCGGCATGCTCTACAACCATGAAGGTCAGATGGTGAACATGCTCGATCTGCCGAGTCTGCTCGGCAGCCTGGAAACGATTTAAAATTTATTGGAGGATACAATGGGAGTAAGGGTACTGATTGTTGACGACGCCCTTTTCATGCGCAACATGCTCAAGGATATTTTCGTCAAGGCGGGGCACGAGGTGGTCGGCGAGGCGGCGAACGGCGAGGAGGCGATTTCCAGGTATGCCGAGCTCAAGCCGGACCTGGTGACCATGGATATCGTGATGCCGATAAAGAGCGGTATCGAAGCGTTGAGCGAGATTCGCAGCGCCGATCCGGAGGCCTGTGTCGTGATGTGCAGTGCCCTCGGCCAGGATGCGCTGGTGGTCGAGGCGGTCCAGGCCGGAGCCAAAGATTTTATCGTCAAGCCGTTCAAGGAAGAGCGGGTGCTCGACGTTGTCCGCCGCGTCCTCGGCAACTGAAGCAGGTTTGATCACTTTTTACGATTTGCGCGACTGATTCGGGGCCATCATGGACATGTCCAAATACCAGGAGTTGTTTCTTTCCGAGACCAGGGAACATCTCCGGCGCATGAGCCAGCTGACCATAGCACTGGAGCAGAACCCTTCCGATCGCGAGGGGATCGATGCCCTGTTCCGCGAAGCCCATTCGATCAAGGGGATGGCGGCTTCGATGGGGTACGAGCGCACCACCGCCCTGTCCCACCACCTGGAAGATTTTCTCGATAGTTTCCGGAGCTCCGGATCGGTGCCGGAGGCGGCGGTCGATCGCCTGCTGGCCGGGATCGACCTGCTCGAGGGGTTGCTGGGCAGTATCGAAGCCGGGCAACCGGAGCAGGATGTTGACGCGTTTATCGCTGCTGGAACCGATCTCTTGGGAGAAGAACCGGCCACCGAATCTGAGTCGGAACCGGGCGCTGCCCCGGAAGCGGTTGGATCGACCGAAAAGGTCGACCCGGCTGCCGGATCGGGCCGCTCCTTCAAGGTCATGTTCGAACTTGCCGAAAATACTCCGGCCCCGGCCGCCCGGGCGTTGCTCGCCCTGGAGGCTCTGAAAACTCTCGGCCGGATCGATTCGTGCCGGCCGACTGAAGAGGAGATGAAACAGGGCTTTGCCGTCAGGCAGCTTGCCGTCTGGTTGCAGAGCGAGCATGCAGAAGAGGTGATCAGGGAGAAGGTCGGAGCGATGCCCGATATCGCCAGGATCTCCTTCGAAGCCGACCGTCGCCAGGAGGATCGGCCCCGCCTGGATGAGGATGTCCGCACGGTCCGGGTCCGGACCGCCCTGCTCGACAAGTTCGTCAATCTTACCGGCGAAATGATCACCAACCGTTACATGCTGCAATCGGCGACTCGCAGCCGTGATTGGGACGACGTCGAGACCGGTCTGAACCTGCTGTCCCGGCTGGTGACGGACCTGCACTACCACGTTCTGCAGGTGCGGATGACCCCGCTTGACGGGATCACTTCGAACCTGCCGCGCCTGGTCCGCGATCAGGCCCGCAAATGCGGCAAGCAGGTCAAGCTCGAAATTACCGGTGGTGAGGTCGAGCTCGACCGGGCCATCCTGGAAGACCTGGCCGACCCGCTGGTGCATATGGTGCGTAACGCTATCGATCACGGCATCGAGGAAGAGGGGACGATCCGGGTCAAGGCCTGGCGGGAAAAAGACCTGGCCCTGATCGAAGTTGCCGACGACGGCCGCGGCATCGATCCCTCCTCGGTCCGTAAGCGGTTAAGCGAAAAAAATCTACTCACGTCGGCCCAGATCAAGGCGTTGACCGAGCGTGAACTCTTCCAGTGGATCTGTTATCCCGGGTTCTCGACGGCGGCGGAGGTGACCGAAACCTCCGGTCGCGGGGTCGGGATGGATGTGGTCAAGGCGGCGGTCGAAAATCTTGGTGGCATGCTCGAGATCCACTCGAAGCGGGACGAAGGGAGTCGGTTTCTGATGAAGATGCCGCTCTCGATCGCCATCATGAAGGTTTTGCTGGTCGAGTGCGCCGGGCAGACCCTCGGCATCCCGGTGACCCGTGTTTTGCGGACCCTTGATATCCGTAGTGAAGAGGTCCAGCTTTCCGGCCGGCAGAGGATTTACCCTCTGGACGATGAAGTGATCCCGCTCTACCCGCTCAACGAGTTGCTTCATTTGCCCACGAACGGGGCGGCGGTGGTGCACCTGGTGATCACCGAGGTCCAGGGGCGCAAGGTCGGCCTGATCGTCGAGCGCTTGACCGGACAACTCGAGGCGTTCGTCAAAGCCATGGCCAAACCGCTCAACCGGGTTGCCGGTATCAGCGGCGCAACCATTACCGGTGAGGGGAAAATCATCTTCATCCTCGATCCGCAGCTGTTGTTCGAGGCAGAGGCGGATCAGTTTTCACTCTCTGACGTTGAGGAGTCGATATGACCTACAACAAACTGACCGAGGTGCATCTCGATGCCCTGCGCGAGGTCAGCAACGTCGGCATGGGGCATGCGGCGACCGCCCTTTCGCAAATGGTCGGTGAGACCATCTATCTGCACGTGCCGCAGGTGACCCTGACCGACATTATGAATGTGCCCGACCTGCTCGGCGGTCCGGAACAGGTCGTGGTCGGAGTGACCCTTCAGGTCCGGGGTGACGCCCGCGGCAATATCCTGCTCGTCTTCCCGCGCGAGAGCGCCGAACAGCTTGTCTGCCATCTGCTCGGACGCTGCCCGCATGACGACCTGTTCGATGAAATGGGAATTTCGACGGTCAAGGAGGTCGGTAATATCCTCGCCTCCTCCTACCTCGGTGCAATGAGCTCCCTGCTCGACCTCAGCCTCATCCCCTCGATCCCGGCGCTGGCGAACGATATGGCCGGGGCGGTGATCGACTTCCTGCTGATCGAGTTGAGCGAGGAGGGGGACCAGGCGTTGATGATCGAGACCGAGTTTCACGGCAACAGTCCGGATGAAAAGCTGATCCGCGGGCATTTCTTCCTGTTGCCCGATCCCGCCTCGCTCGAGGTGATTATCGATGCGGTCGGAGGGTTGAATGACAATACGTGAGCGGGTCGGCATTTCGGAATACCGGATCGCTTCCTCGCCGCAGGAGCTGGTCACCTACGGGCTCGGCTCCTGTCTCGGTGTTACCATCTATGATCCGGAGTCAAAAAGAGGTGGCCTGGCCCATACTCTGCTGCCGAAGCCGCGGCCGGGGATGGATACCAGCCGCAAGAGCAAGTTCGTCGAAACCGCGATCCGGTTGATGGTCGAGGAGCTGGTCGAAAGGGGGGCGGCATTGGACTGTCTCGAAGCGAAGGTTTTCGGCGGCGCCAACATGTTCGAATCGCTGCAGGGGGAAGGCGGAAAGAGTATCGGTGAGCGCAACATCGATTGCGCCAGGGAGACCCTGGCCGATCTCGGCATCGTCATCACTGCCGAGGATGTCGCCGGAAATTTCGGGCGGACCCTTGTTTTTGCCCTCGCTACCGGTAAAGTAACAGTAAAATCCGTCCGTGAAGGACGCAAGGAGCTGGAGTTTTAAACTCCCGATTGCTGGAGGTCGTTATGAAGCGTTTTCTCTCTTTAATCTTTAGCCTGTTGCTGGTTTCGGCGATGGCGCTGCCGGTACAGGCGCAATCCCTGCGCGATGTCATCAATGCCCTCGAAATCCCGTTCCGGATCGAGACCCCGGCCGCCGCGTCGGTGCATGATGTCGAAGCCGATTTCTACCAGGAGTCGACCATCGCCTCGCTCAATCGGACCCAGCAGGGGAGCGGCAAGGTGACCCTCCGTTTCGACCGGCCACGCACGGACAAGGTGCCGCTGGTCAAGTTCCGCTGGGAGTACGAGCGGCCGACCAGGCAGGAGATTGTCTCTGACGGCGAAACCATGTGGGTCTACATCCCGGAGAACAACCAGGTAATCCAGTCGGATATCAGCGAAGTCTCCGAGGCGCGGCCGCAGGACCCGATGACCTTTTTGACCGGACTCGGCAACCTGTCGGAAGATTTCTTCGTCAAGTGGGCGTCGCCTGACCGGGACGAGGAGGGGAACTACATTATCGAGCTGGAACCACGGACGACGACGTCGCTGTTCACTCGGCTTGAGGTGGTGGTTGACCGATACGTTGTGAATGACTATGTGCGTGAGGGAGTGACCGGGCGGGAGTTCCCGATTCACGCTACTGTTGCGGTCGATCCGAACGACAACCGGACCATGATTACCTTTGACCGGAGTTCGATCCGTCTCAACCGGGGCGTTTCCGATTTCGAATTCGATTTCATGATGCCGGCCGGGGTCGATGTCGTCCGGCCGAGCGGTGACCGGATGGGGTATTAACTCCTTATCAATTGGATCATTTCAAGCGCCCCGGAAAGCTTTGCTCCCGGGGCGCTTTGTGCTATAAGTTGCGCAGTATCCGCCTGTTATGACAGGTCCCTGCAACGAAAGGTCAAGACGTGGGAAAACAGAAAGTCAGCCTGGTCAGCCTCGGCTGTCCGAAAAACCTGGTCGATGCCGAGGTGATGCTCGGCCACCTGCCGCCCGAGCGATTCGAGATCATCACCGATGAGGCGGAGGCCGATATCATCATCGTCAACACCTGCTCCTTCATCGACGAGGCGAAGGAGGAGTCGGTCGATACCATCCTCGATGTCGCCGAATATAAGAACAGTGGTCGCTGCCGCCTGCTGGTTGTCTCTGGCTGTATGCCACAACGTTACCGGGATCAGCTCGAGGCGGAGCTACCGGAAGTCGATATCTTCATGGGAACGGCCGACGCGCCGCGCATCGTCGAGATGCTGGAGCAGAACGGTGACGGCGAAGCCGGGATCGGCCTGCCGGAGTATCTTTACGATCACGATACCCCCCGTCTGCGCTCCTCCCCTTTTTATTCGACCTACGTCAAGATCGCCGAGGGCTGTTCCAACTGCTGCTCCTACTGCGTGATCCCGAGCCTGCGTGGCAACCTGCGTTCGCGTAGCATCGAGTCGGTGGTGGCCGAGGTCAGCCGCCTGGTCGAGGAGGGGGTCAAGGAGATCAACCTCATCGCGCAGGACGTGACCGCCTACGGCCAAGATCGCTCCGACGGGGCGTCCCTGGTCGAGCTGTTGCGCCAGTTAGTGAAGATCGAGGATCTGCAGTGGCTGCGCCTGCTCTATGCTTATCCCGACGGTATAAGCGACGAGCTGCTCGATCTGATTGCGACCGAGGAGAAAATCTGCGACTACCTCGATATCCCGTTACAACATATCGACGACCGGATTCTCGGCATGATGAACCGGCGGGTCGACGAGCAGGGAGTCCGTGAACTGCTGCAGCGGATCCGCCAGCGGATGCCGGATGCGACCCTGCGCACCTCGTTCATCGTCGGTTTCCCGGGTGAGACCGACGCCGAGTATGCCAAGCTGCTCAACTTCGTTAACGAAGGCCACTTTGAGCGGGTCGGCGTGTTCCGCTATTCGCGCGAAGAAGGGACGGCCGCCGCCGCCATCGAAGAGCAGATCCCGGTCCGAGTCAAAAGGGCCCGCTATCACAAGCTGATGAAAGCACAAAGCCGGGTCTCCTTCCGCAAGAACCGGGAGATCATCGGCCGGGTCGAGCCGGTCCTGGTCGAAGGGTACAGCGAAGAGACCGAGCTGCTGCTGAGCGGGCGCTCGATCCGCCAGGCGCCGGAGGTTGACGGTCAGGTTTATATCACCGCCGGCCGGGCCGAAATCGGCGATATCGTTCCGTTGAAGATTACCGACTCCTCGGAATACGACCTGATCGGTGAAATCGTCGAAGAGCCGACCGCCTGACCCGTGTCCCGCCTGGCCACAACAATTCTCCTGTTCGGATTTCTCCTCTTTATTCTCTTCTGGCGGCTCGATGAGCCGTCAGGCCCGCTGAGCCGTACCCGGATGCTGATGGGTACGGTCGTCGAAATCCGTGTCGATGATCCGGAGCCGGAGCGCTTTCGTGATGCGGTGACCGCCGCCTTCGATGAAATGGCCCGGATCGAACGGCTGATGAGTCTGCATCTGGCAAAGAGCGAAGTCAGCCGGATCTCCCGGGCCGGCGAACCGGTTGAAGTTTCGGCTGAAACGGCGACGGTTCTGCGCACAGCGCTGAAGGTCAGCGTCGCCAGTGATGGCGCCTTCAACCCCGGGCTCGGGCGCCTGATCCGACTCTGGGGATTTACCGATGGCGAACCGCGTGTGCCGTCGAAGATGGAGATCGAAGAGGCGCTTGTCGGGATCGGTCCGGAGAGCCTGACTCTCGAAGATGGCAAACTGTTCAAGTCGGATCGTAGCATTACCATCGATCTCGGCGGTGTCGCCAAGGGGTATGCCATCGACCGGGCGGTCGAGATGCTATCGGCAGCCGGGGTGAAGCACGCCTCGGTCAATGCCGGCGGTGATCTGCGCCTGCTCGGAGACCGCGACGGCACGCCGTGGCGGATCGGTATCCAACACCCGCGCAAAAAGGATGCGGTGCTGGCAACACTCAGTGTGGCCGACCGGGCGGTGGTGACCTCGGGCGACTACGAGCGCTTTTTCGAACAGGCGGGGCGACGTTACCATCATATCCTCGATCCGTATACCGGCTACCCGGCCGAGCGTTGCCAGGAGGTGACGGTTGTTGCCGATAGCGCCGCTTTAGCCGATGCCCTGGCGACCGCCGCCTTCGTTCTCGGACCGGAAAAAGGGCTCGAACTTCTGCAAAAAACTGAAAAGGTCGAAGGTTTGATCGTCGCTGCCGACGGTCAGGTCGTGTTTACCTCCGGTCTGCAGGAGATTGTGCAATGGCCCTAAGGCAGATCTGGGCAAGAATGACCCGGCTCGATCGGTTGATCGTTGTGTCGGTCGCATTTTTATGCCTGCTCCTTTTTATCGGGATCGGACTGAGCCGCCCGGGTGAAACGGTCGAGGTTTACCGCGACGGGGAGTTGGTCTTCCGGGCGCCGCTGCAGGAGGAGCGGACAGTCCCGCTCGAAGGGTCGCTCGGGACGACGTCGTTGATGATCGAAGGAGGGACGGCAAGGATTGTCGATTCCCCCTGCCCCTACAAAGTCTGTGTCGGCATGGGAGCGATCGATCACAGCGGCGAGATTATCGCCTGCGTTCCGAACCGACTGCTGGTCCGGGTCGTCAGCCAGGATGAGAGCGGAAAGGAGCCGGGCTATGACCTCCTCAGCCGTTGACCCGGTCCGTCTGGCCGGTGAGCGACGCCGTATCTTCCTTGCCCTCTTCTCGGCGCTGGCGATCGCCCTGCACGCCCTGGAATTCCTGCTCCCTTCGCCGGTCCCCTGGTTCCGGCTCGGGTTCGCCAACATTTTTGCCCTGCTCGCCCTTTTCCTCTACGACGGTCGCGCCGCCTGGAGCGTCAACATGGTCCGGATCGTCGTCGCTTCGCTCTTTCTCGGCACCTTTTTCTCGCCCCGTTTTTTCCTCTCCTTGAGTGGCGGCATCCTGGCGACCCTGGCGATGACGACCAGCCGCAAACTGGGGTGTGAAAAGATCGGACCAGTCGGGGTGTCGGTGCTCGGTGCCTGCGGGCACAGCGTCGGTCAACTTCTATGTGCCTGGTGGTTGATCGTGCGCCACGACGGGGTCTGGTTCCTGTTGCCGCCGCTGCTTTTGATCGCGCTGGTGACCGGTATCATTAACGGTTTTGTTGCCGATGCCCTCTTGCAGAGACTGCGCCGCCATCCACCGTTCGAAGACATTGCGGATGGTGCGCATAGCGATGTTTGAGCTGTTCGACGGGCCATCAACTTTGGTATAATCGGGAAATTATGAGAATCACCAGACTGAAAATCGCCGCCTTCTGTTTCTGTCTCGTCTTAGCCGCCTGTGCCCCACCCTCGATCGAGGGGCCGAAGGAGACGCTGCCGGACCTGCAGGAGAGGTTGCGCGCCCTGCCCGGTGCCGTGGTCAGTGAAGACGGACTGACCATCAGTTACCCGGATGACAACCTCTTCGCCGAAGGTGCGGTTCTGCCGCTACCGGGAGGGATGGAGGTGCTGACCCCGCTGATCGACCTCTTTCTCGAGGCCGACCTGCAGGGTTCCGCCACGGTCCGTTCGACCGGCCATGATGCGGCGTACGATCAGCGTCTCGCTGAAAAGAGGCTCGATCTGCTCTCCCGGATTTTTAACAACCGCGGGGTGGCGGAGCGGTTGCCGCTGCAGCTGGCGGCGGATGAAGGGCCTGCTTTCGAAGTGCGGTTAGGGGTGGGTAATCCCTGAAATCTCATCGGGTGTGAAGCGATAGGACTGCCGGCAATACTCGCAGGTGACTTCGACCACTCCCTCCGTTACGGCCGCTTCCAACTCCGATTTTTCCAGACCGGCGAGCATTTTTGCGACCTGGTCGCGGCGACAGCGGCAGCGGAAGCGCAACGGCAGGCTCTCCGGGGGCGTGAGCTCGTGACCGGAAAAGATGTCGGCAAGAATCGTGGTCAACGATTTCCCTTCCCCGAGCAGGCTCGAGAGGGAGGGCTGATCGGCGACCCGGGATTCGATCCGGTCGATCGCCTCGTCGCTGCATCCCGGCAGCGCCTGGATCAGGTAGCCACCGGCGGTTTTCACCGCGGCATGGTTATCGAGGGCGACCGCCAGTGAAACCAGCGACGGGACCTGCTCCGATGTGGTCAGGTAGTAGGCGATATCGTCACCGATCTCACTGGTCTGCAACTGTACCATCCCCTGGTACGGCTCTTTCAGCCCGAGATCCTTGACCACGGTAAGGAAACCGGCCTTGCCGATCGCGGTGGCGACATCGAAGACACCGTCACGGGGCGGCAGGTTAGCCAGCCGGTTTTTGATCGTACAGCGAACGTGCCCGGCGGCATCGGTTTCGGCGTGCAGCTTCTGCAGCGGCCCGTTCCCCTCGATCGCCAGGGCGAGACGCTGGCTCCCCTTGAGCAGGCCGCCGAGCAGAGCGGTGCCGGTGGTTATCCGGGCCAGGGCGACGGTCGCCGTCGGGTCGGTATCGTGCAGGCGCCGGGCGGTTTCGCAGAGGGTTGTCGTCTGTGCCGCGATGACACGGAACGGTTCATCTTTGCAGGTAAATCGGATCAGTTGATCTTTATTGACATGGTCGCTCATGGCTGACACCTCGGTCGAAATGGGCGTATTATTGGCGACAGCCTGCCGGCTGTCAAGGGGTATGAGGGACAATGACGGTTGAAACGATGCTGACATATGCGGCTCCGCCGCTGCTCGGTGCTCTGATCGGTTACGTCACCAACTATATCGCGATCCGGATGCTGTTCCGGCCGCTGCGGCCGTGGCGTCTGTTCGGTCTGCGGTTGCCGATGACCCCCGGTATCATCCCGGCCAAGCGGGGGGAGCTTGCGCAGCGGATGGGAGAGATGGTCGGGCACCACCTGTTGACCGCCGAGGACGTGGTCCGCACCCTGGAACAGGAATCGTTCCAGCGGGAGCTGAAGACGGCGGTTTCGGAAAAGCTGCGCAACTTCCTCGATCGGGAGCTCGGCAGCGCCGCTTCGCTAGTGCCGGCCCCCTACCGCTCCCGTTATTACGAACTGGTCGATCTTATCGGTGCCAAGATTGCGACCACCGTCACCGATTACCTGCAGCAGGAGGAGTGCGCCGAGCGGCTGCACCGGTTCACGCAGGAGAAGATCAAAACGCTGCTCGCGCTCGACCTCGAGCAGTGCATCACCCCGCAGCAGTACGATCAGGCCCGCTCCCACGTCGCCCAGTTGTTCGAGCACTATCTCTCCTCGCCGGCGCTGGCCGACGCGGTCGGCCGCTACGTCGATGAGAGGACGGACCGTCTGCTCCGGAGCGAACAACCGCTGAGAAAGCTCTTGCCGAACGATCTAGTCGCGATCCTGCTCGACCAGCTGGAGAAGGAAATACCGCCGCTGCTCGAAAAGTTCGGCGGGATGCTCTACGACCCCGAATTCCGCAAGCGCTTGATCGTGCGTATCCGCCAGGGGATCGAAAAGTTCCTCGACTCCCTCGGCGGGCTGGCCGGCCTGCTCAGCGGGTTCGTCGATCTGGAAAAGCTCTACGCCCGGATTCCGGAGATACTGGATCAGACCAGCGAAGAGGTTGCTCAATGGTTGCAGGAGGAGAAGACCCAGGCCCAGGTCGCCGCTCTGCTGCGGGAGCGGATCGAAACTTTCCTCGACAAGCCGCTGGCCGGTTATGTCGAAAAGCTGCCGTTTGAGAAGGTCGACGGCGTGCGCCGCTTCATCCGCGATCGAGCGGTGGAACTGGTGCAGAGTCAAAAGAGCGCCGACACCCTGCTTGTCCTGATCGAAAAAGGGGTGCAACAGATCAAGGGACGCTCTTTCGCAAGCCTCTGCCGGGAGATTCTGTCGGAGGGCGGACCGGACCGGCTGCTCACCCTGGTCGAAGAGAACGTTCTGTCCCTTCTGCGCAGCGACCGGGTGAAAACCGAAATCGAAGATTTCGTCAAAGTCCAGGTCCGCAGCCTGCTCTGCGACAAGCAGCTCGGTCGGCTCGCGGCCCGCTTGCCTGCCGATGTCAACGAGGAGCTGGAGGTGATGCTTTACCAGCAGCTGAGTGAAGTGTTGAAAAAAGAGGTGCCGGTGCTGGTCGAAACTCTGAAGATCGAACAGATGGTCGAACAGAAGGTCAACAGCCTCGACCTGCTCGAAGTGGAAGGGCTGCTGCTCGGGGTGATGCAGGAGCAGTTCAAGTACATCAACCTGTTCGGTGCCCTGCTCGGTTTTCTCATCGGCCTGGCCAACCTGCTGCTGTTGCAGTTACGCTCTTTCTAACTGCTCGGGGCTGTACAGGCGGCCCGGTTTCACGTATCATCATAAGGTTTTAAAATCACCTTTGGAGAAATGTTATGTCGAGTACATTTGGCACCCTTTTTCGGGTGACGACGTTTGGCGAATCGCACTGCAAAGCGGTCGGCGCGGTAGTTGATGGCTGCCCGCCCGGAATGGAGCTGAGCGCAGAAGATATCCAGCCGCAGCTCGATCGACGCCGTCCCGGCCAGAGCCACCTGACGACGCCGCGCAACGAGGCCGACCAGGTGCAGATCCTCTCCGGGACCGAGGGCGGATTGACCCTCGGCACCCCGATCGGGCTGACCGTGGCCAACAAGGATCAGCGGCCCCGTGATTACGGCAGCATGAGCCAGGTGCCACGGCCCTCTCACGCTGACTACACCTATCGCGCCAAGTACGGTATCCATGCCGCCAGTGGCGGCGGCCGTTCCAGCGCCCGCGAAACCATCGGCCGGGTTGCCGCCGGCGCTATCGCCGAGAAGTACCTGCGCCAGGTATTCGATATCGAGGTCGTCGCTTATGTCTCCTCGGTTGGAACCGTCGATGCGCCGCAGATCGATCTTGCAACCCTAGACCGTCCCGCGGTCGATGCGAGTATGGTCCGCTGTCCGGATGCAGAAGCAGCGGCGGAAATGGAAGCGGCGATCGTCGCCGCCAAAGAAGATCAGGACTCACTCGGCGGGGTGATCACCTGCGTTTGCCGCAACGTTCCGGTCGGACTCGGCGAGCCGGTCTTTGACAAGCTCGAAGCGACCCTCGCCCAGGCGATGTTGTCGCTGCCGGCGACCAAGGGGTTCGAGATCGGCTCCGGCTTTGCCGGTACCCGTCTGCGCGGCTCCGAGCATAACGACCGGTTCGTGATGAAGGGCGAAAGGCTCGGCACCGCAACCAACAACAGCGGTGGCATCCAGGGTGGCATCTCGAACGGGGAGCCGATCGTGTTCCGGGTCGCTTTCAAACCGACGGCGACTATCGGCATCGCCCAGACCACGGTCGATCTCGACGGCAACGAAGTGTCGCTTTCGGCCGAGGGGCGGCACGACCCCTGCGTCCTGCCGCGCGCGGTACCGATCGTCGAGAGCATGGCGGCGCTGGTGCTGGCCGACATGGCCCTGGTACAGAAGATGCGGGTCTGAAAAAAGGAAAAGGAGTCTCGAAATGAAGATTAACCCCGAGACCGTTGATAAACTCGACCGGGTCCTCTCGTCACTCGAGCAAATTCTGCCGAAGCCGGTCGAGAAGATCGACTGGAGCCGGGTCCCGGCTGCCAACTGGCGACGGCACTCGTTTTCCGGATACCTCGAGCCGATCACCGCGGTCACCGAGACCGACCTCGACTACCTGCTCGGGATCGATAGCCAAAAAAAAGTGGTCGAGGAGAATACGCGCCAGTTCCTGGCCGGCTATCCGGCCAACAATGTCCTGCTCTGGGGGACGCGCGGCACCGGTAAGTCGTCCCTGGTCCGGGCTCTGCTCAACCGCTATGCTGAACAGGGGCTGCGTATCATCCAGGTCGACAAGGAAGATTTGATCCACCTGCCGGATATCTTCGTCGAAATCAAGGACGCCCCCTACCGCTTCATCCTGCTCTGCGATGACCTCTCCTTCGAACAGGGAGAGGTCACCTACAAGATGCTCAAGAGCGCCCTCGACGGATCGGTCTACGCCGCGCCGCCGAACGTTCTGATCTACGTCACCTCCAATCGTCGCCACCTCCTGCCCGAATACGCCACCGATAACCTCGGGGCGAAGATGGTCAACAATGAGATCCATCACGGCGAGGGGGTCGAGGAGAAGATCTCACTTTCCGACCGTTTCGGGCTCTGGGTCTCATTCCAGACCTTTTCCCAGGAGCATTACCTGCGGGTTGTCGAGCAGTGCATCGATCAACTCGCCCGTGAGAACAAGCTCGATTTTTCGTGGAGCAAGGAGCTCGAGAAAGCTGCGATCGCCTGGTCGCACGAGAAGAGCAAGCGCTGCGGCCGCACCGCCTTCCAGTTTGCCAAGTACTGGGTCGGACAGAGGAAGCTGGCCAACGGTTGATGTCGGCAGCCGGAGACAAACACGGCTTTTCATCTCCCCATGCTCCGGGGTGGCTCAAGCTCGTCTGCGCCGTCATCTGGTTCCTCCTGTTTGTATCTGCCCTGACCCTGTGGTGGCGCTCCGGCATACCCTTGCGGCAATTGCCGCAGCTTATCGAGTCGTGGCTGCAGCAGTTCGGGGTGATCAAGGCCGCGCTGATTTACATCCTGTTCTATACCGTGCGCCCGCTGATCTTTTTCCCGGCGTCACTTTTAACCATCGCTTCCGGTCTTGTCTTCGGTCCGCTTCTCGGCATCCTTTTTACCATTATCGGCGAGAACGCCAGCGCCAACGTCGCCTTCTCTCTGGCCCGTTGGCTCGGGCGAGATCTGATCGTCGCCGGAGAAGAAGAGAATGCCCTGGTTGCCAAGTGGGACCGACGGTTGCGGGAAAACGGACTGGTCACGGTGCTGGTGATGCGCCTGATCTACCTGCCGTTCGACCTGGTCAACTTCTCCTGCGGCCTGACCGCGATGCGCCACCGCGACTACGCAATCGGAACCTTCATCGGTATTCTGCCCGCCCTGATCGCGTTCGTCCTCTTCGGCGGAGTCGTCGCTGCCGACAACCGGGACCGGGCGTTGACCCTGGGGCTGGCGGTTTTCTTTTTCCTGCTCGGGCTCGGCATTGCCCACCTGGTCCGGAAGCGGGAACATCCGGAGCTTGGCGATGAATGAATTCAAGGACCATTTTTCCCGGCAGGCGGGCGGATACACCCGCTACCGCCCGCACTATCCCGAACAACTGTTTTCCTTTCTTGCTTCCCTCTGTGCGCAAACCGGCGCCGTCTGGGACTGTGCTGCGGTAACGGCCAGGCGGCGCACGGCCTGTGGAGTTACTTTGAAAAGGTTTACGCGACCGCGGCCAGGATTGCGCCGGGCCGCGGTCGGCTATGGCCTGATGCGGATAAACCCGGACGTCGATGCTGTTATCGATCGGTTCTACACCGACCTGCTCGCCGATGACTGGCCGCCGGAGCGGCGCCATATCGACGCATCCTACCGGACTGTCCCGTTCCCGTTCGGGGAGTTGGCGGCGCCGGCGATGGCGATCGAAGTGGAGTGGAATTTAGAGCACTGTTACGGCTATCTCGAAACCTGGTCGGCGGTGCAGCAGTATCGCCAGAAAAAAGGCGAGTGTCCGCTGGCTCTGGTCGACAAGGCCCTGAAGGCGGCCTGGGGCGATCCGGAAAAGAAGCATCCGATACGCTGGCCGCTCTTTTTCCGGATCGGACGGATCGATGAGCCGGTTGACCAGGTCAAATCAACCGGTTAGAGTTAGAGTGATGCGAATGACTATGAACGAAGGAGGCAGAATGATTTTGAGACGCGTTTCAACATTCCTGTTATTTGTCGTGCTGGCGATCGGTTTCGCCCTGCAGGCGGCGGCCGAAGTCGAGTGGCAGCTCGATCGCAGCCTCGATCTGCCGGCGGCGCCACTCGACCTGGTGATAAGCGCCGACGGCCAGCGGATCTTCGTATTGCTGCCGAAGGGAGAGGTCCGGATCTACAATGCGCAAGACGGGGCGATGGAGTCGATTCAGACCGGGCTCAAGGTCGACCGGCTCGCCGTTTCGCCCACCGGTGAGACCCTGCTGTTGAATGACAGCGCGGGCAAGCAGGTCAAGGTGGTTGCGCTCGATTACGTCAAGCAGGTCGACATTGCAAATGCCCCGATCCGGGGGCCTAAAGACGCAAAGGTGGTGGTCGCTGTCTACAGCGACTTCCAATGACCGTACTGTGCGAGGCTCACACCTCTACTCGAGCAGGTGCTCGAGCAATACCCGAAAGATGTCAAGCTCGCTTACAAGCAGTTTCCCCTCGGTAATCACAAGTTCGCCCGTCCTGCGGCCCTGGCTTCGATGGCGGCTCAGGAACAGGGCAAGTTCTGGCAACTGCACGACCTCATTTTTGCCAACTATAACAAGCTGAGTGACGAGAAAATCAGGGGGCTGGCAGAACAGGCCGGTCTCGACATGAAGCAGTTCGATCAGGACCTGGAAAAGAACAAACTGCGCTATGCCCGTCAAATTCAGGACGATATGAGAGAGGGGCAGGGCAATGGTGTGCGCGGTACCCCGTCGATCTTTATCAACGGCAAGCTGCTCAAGCAGCGCAGCCTGCAGGGGTTCAAGGCGATGATCGACAAGGAGCTCGCCAAAAAGTGAGCTGTCGTTGAGCCGGTGGGATGACATCCCTGGGTGGATCTTCACCAACAAAAAGATTCCGCTTTTTTAAATATGTTTATGCTAATATCTCTGCCGGGGCGCGTTATGCGTTCCGGCAGAAAACGTTTAATAGGCCTTCACCAGGCCGACCCCGGAGTGAGTTGCAGTGAATGAAAGGTATCGACTCTTGCTGGTCGATGATGTCCGCCTGATGCGCGGCATCGCCAAAAGTTACTTCGTCCGTTCCGAATTTCAGGTCTCGTCGGCCCGCAGCGGACGGGAGGCGTTGCAGATGGCGCCGGCGATACGGCCCCACCTGATCGTTATCGATGCCGAGATGCCCGAGATGAGCGGTCCAGACTGCTGCCGGCAGCTCAAGACGAATCCGGGCCTGTTCATGACCCCGGTTATCCTGCTGACCGACAATGTCGAGGAGAAGATCGAGGCCTGCTGGAGCTCCGGGTGCGATGATGTCCTGGTCCGACCGTTCGGTCGCCGGGAACTGCTCACCGTTGCCCGGCAGTACGCCGCTCTCTCCAATCGGACCACCCCGCGGATCGAGCGCAATATCCTGGTCACCTACGGGACCGGCGGGGCGATGGAGTGGCACGACTACGCGCACAACCTGAGCGCCGGCGGGATGTACCTGGCAACCCGGAAAGAGCTGGAACCGGGCAGCGAACTACAGATCGAATTCCTCATTCCGCGGAGTGATCAACCGTCCCGTTGCCGGGCCCGGGTGGCATGGAACAACCGGGAGGAGGGACCGGTCCGGGAGGATTTGCCGACCGGTGTCGGGCTCGAGTTTATCGATCTCGACCCTGTCAGCCGGCGCCAGGTACAGAGATTCGTGATCGATTCAGCCTGCATGCAGGTGATCCGCGACGAAAATCGCTAACATCCTGCTGCTACCAATCAAGAGGAGGGGGCCATGTCCAAAAAAAGTGTTGTCGTCATCGATGATTGTGCTTTCCACCTGCAGCTGGTTCGCGAGATCCTCGAGCCGGCCGGCTACGAGGTCATCACCGCCGAATCTCCCATTGCCGCCAATACCCATATCTTTAAAACCCCGCCACCGAGCCTGTTGCTGGTCGATGTCGAGATGCCGATGATCAACGGCGTCGAGAAGGTCCGACTGCTGAAAAAACGGGAGGCGAGCCGGTCGATCCCGGCCCTGCTGATGTCGACCAAGAGCACGCAGGAGATGGCCGCCCTGGCTGCCGACTCGGGGGCGGACGGTTTTTTGTGCAAGCCGTTCAAAAAAGACGACCTGTTGCGCGAGGTCGATCGCTACATCTAGCGGTACCGGTTAAATAAGTAGTTCCACTCGTTGGCCGGTTTCCTTTAAAATAGGGGTATGGCCAGCGCACTCCTCTTTTCAGTCGAACATGGCAACAACAAGGTGCCGCCCGAATATGCCGGGCTGTTCGCCGGTCATGAAGAGCTGCTCGGCAGCCATCGCGGCCATGATCCGGGTGCCGCCGAGTTTGCCGCCCGCTTCGCCACCCGTTTCCATGCCCCGGTCGAAACCGCCGAGGTCACCCGGCTGCTGGTCGACCAGAACCGCTCCCTGCACAACCGGAAAAGCCTCTTTTCGGAATTTACCAAGCGCCTGCCGCCGCAGGAGAAGCAAGCGATCCTCGACAAATACTACTGGCCGTACCGACGGCAGATCGATGAACACGTCGGGAACATGATCGCCGAGTCGGGGCAGGTGCTGCACCTGGCGATCCACTCCTTCACCCCTGAACTCTACGGCAAGGTGCGCAAGTGCGACATCGGCCTGATGTACGATCCGTCACGACCGCGGGAGAAGGAGTTCTCCCTGCGCTGGCAGCAGCAGATCCACCGTCTCGATGGCAAACTCCGGGTCCGTCGCAACTATCCCTACCAGGGGATCGGCGACGGGGTCACTTCCGCCCTGCGCCGACATTTCAGCCCGGAGCAATACACCGGTCTGCAGATTGAGGTCAATCAGCGCTTCCCGTTTGGTGAGCGGGAGTCGTGGAAACATCTGCAGAAGGTTGTTATCGAGGGGTTTGCGGCGACGTTGGCCGAAGGCGGTTTTTAGAGGGCCTTTTTGTAAAAGGGCCGGCGGCTGGCGACCCGGACGTTGTGCTCTTTCATCTTCTCGGCCAAATGCTCAACCTCTTCCGCCGAGAGAATCTCCTTCTCGACGAAATACTGCCCGATTTTCTTGTGCATGGTCCGCTGGTGCAGGATCAGCGCCTTGACCTGACCGGTGGAGAGCTTGCCCATGCGGATGGCCCGCTCACCGAAGCGGGCGTAACCTTCGCGCTGACGGCAGATGGCGAGGGTGTCCTCATCCCGCAGCCAGCCGACCTGAACCGCCAACTCGCCGAGCATCGGGCGCTGCTGCCTTTGCCAGACCAGGGCATTGATCAGCTGCTGGTAGCTGATCAGGCCGCGGTGGTAGAGGTAGTGGCCGAACTGCAGGGGGCGCTCCGGAATACGGCAGGAGTTGCGGCCGTTCGGGTTGCCACCATGGCGTTGCCGTTGGCTGGTGTAGCCGCTTGATCGTGGATGGCCGGTGCCGTGTTCCCGCTCGCGGAAAAAGGAGCGGAGCAGGTCATAGGCGCGGTTGACCTCCTGGAAGAAGGCGGTCTGCTGCTTGCGGATATGCGGTTCCGATCCGGCAAAACGGTCCGGGTGAGCCTCCTTCGCCTTGAGACGGTAGGCGGCCTTGACCCCGTTCGGTTGCAGGTAGGAGAGGAAATCACGGCAGAGGAGGGGGCCGTCCCCGAAAAGGGTTCGACACGCATCCATCAGCGCCGCTTCGGAAGGGTTCGACATAAACGTAATGATCCGGTTGAGCTGAAATCAGCTGTTCATCGGTCTGCAGACGGAAAAAGAATAGCCTATCTTGGGGGTTACGGCAAGAGCGAAGCGATGTCGATGTTGATCAACGTTTCTGGTGAAAGATGAGTTTTCCGGCTTGGGTGAGATCGGATTCGGAGACGAAGATCTGCAGTGGACCCTGGCCGGTGACCGGCTCGGCGTGAAGCTCGTAATCGATGCCGTTTTCGCTCAGGATCGATTCGATCCGTTTCTGCTCGGCGTTATCCTTCGGGTCATAAAAAAGAGCCATCACACCCCTCCCATGCATTTCCGATTGGTTCGATCAGTATCCCATAGCTGGTGTGGGTGTGTTGTTGCGGCACGTTATTTTCGATCGATTTTTACTCTATTCGTTCCGGGCTTGAACAAAGAGTGTGGATGATCGATACTGAAGGGGATTTCCTGTCCGGATGACCACCCGTGGAGGGATGATAATGCCCGCTGAAATCTTGAACCATCCGTTGATCGGCCAGCGCTATTTCTTCCCGCGGCCGGAACGGTTCGACAACCCCTTCTGGGTCGACTGCGGCCCGGCCCGACTCGCCTGTCACTACCACGAGGTCGACCCGCAGGGGTTGACCGTTGTTCACTTTCACGGTAATGGCGAGGTTGTGGCCGATTACGTCGATTTCCTCCCCGGGTTGTTCGCCCGCTTCGGCTGCAATACCTTTATCGCTGAGTTCCGCGGCTACGGCATGTCGACCGGAGAGCCGGCGGTCGGTACCATGATCGACGATATCGAGCCGATCATCAATGCGGTCCCGTCTCCGCCCGAGCGGATCGTCCTGTTCGGGCGCTCGGTCGGTTCGATCCCGGCGGTGCAGGCGATCGCCCGTTTCCCGCAGGTGGCCGGTCTGATTATCGAGAGCGGCATCGCCGATGTTCTGGAACGGCTATTACTCCGGGTCGATCCGCTGGAGCTGGGAGTCACCCCGGCGCAGCTCGAACAGGCGGTCGCGCAGAAGCTCGATCAACGGCGAACAATGGCAGCCTTTTCCGGGCCGCTGCTGGTTATGCACACCGTCCACGACGGGCTGGTCGATGTCGAGCACGGAAAACGGTTGCATGACTGGGCCGGCAGTGAACAAAAAATGCTGCGGCTGTTCGAACGGGGGGATCACAACAGTATCATGATGGTCAACGGCGAGGAGTATTTCCGCCTGGTCGGCGAGTTTCTGGCCAGCCTGTCATAGCAGAAGGTTGTTTATGTTGACCGGTTGGCGTTTAGATCAGCGCACCGGCCCGGTGAAGAGCCAGTCGTTTTTTTCGACCGAGCGGTGACAGTTGATGCAGCCAGCGATTCTCCCCTCCTGCTGAACGTCGCCGTTGGGTGAAAACTTGAGCCAGTACCAGTTGCCGCTTTCGGGATTGAACCCTTCTTTTTTGTACATCACGGTAATCGCGGTCAGCTTTTTGCCGGGGCTGTAATTCTCCTTGACCACGATGGAGCCGTCCGGCAGCGTGCCGCTGCCGTCGCTGATCGAGGCGGCGCCGTCCGGGGAGACGTAGGTCGTCAAAAAAGCTCCGTGCGGATGTGCGCCCTTGTAGAATTTCTCTTTGCCGGGCCAGAGCGGCCAGTCGGTGTAGGGTGCGGTCCGGGTAATGTAGGCAACGACCATTTTGCCGTCGGTTGGCGGCAGGTTATCGGCCCGGGTGATGGCAATGGAAGATGAGACCAGGGTCGCAATCAACAGGCAAAGAGGAATTGCTTTTCGCATAAAGCCCTCCCGTTTCCCCCTCGAAACAACACGCTGAAGTTGGATATCACCTGTAATAATCTATATATGAATGATCGGATGTCAATAGGAAAAGCAGATCATTCCATGCCGTATTCGAAGTTGAACAGCGACGTTCCGGCAATTGAACGGTCGGACTGGTAGGCTGACAGGGCCGTCTTCCCCTCCTGCGAGAAAGCGGAAATGTGGCTCAGGTCGAGGCAGAAATTGCAGCCGCTGCCGCGCAGGAGGTGAAGTTTCCCGAGCAGCGAAAAATCGGTGGCGGCGGCAATGGTCGAGATCTCGTCCTTGCGCCTGACCAGGTAGTGTTCGTTGCGACTGGAGACGAGCGGCGCTTCCGATTTGACCCGCGGCATCGGCACCCGGGTCGTCATCAGCGGTACCTGGGCGTAAGCGACAACCTCGCGATCGATATCGAGACGGCGCGACAAAAGCTCCTGCATGTTCTCCCGATCGTCCTCGAGGTAGAGGGTCACGCCGGATGCTCCCAGATCCCGCCAGCCGAGGGCGGCCTGGCTGTTGAGGCTGAACAGCCGGTAACCGGTGGTCAGCTGCAGGTCGTCCCGGCCGCTGAAGAAGGCGAAATGGGAGAGGTTGTTCAGGTGGAAGCAGGTCCAGCCGCTATCGATCAGGGCGTCGATGGTCGCGGCGAAGGCCGGCCACTGCCGATCGAAGATGATAAACGGCAGCTCCCAGCTCAACAGCTGATGATCTTTTTTCAGCCGCTGCGGCAGCTTGCCGAGGCGGGTCTCGGTACCCGGTTCGAGCATGACCCGCAGCCGGTCGACCTCGCGGTTTTCGAGCAGACGCGCCTCCTGCAGTGAACGGACGGCTACCGTCAGTCGCGGTCGGTCACCGGAGGGCACACCCGGGTCGGAGGGCAACAGGGACGAAAGGGCCTGTTGTTTGCTGGCTGAGCTGTTGTCCTTTTGGCCGCTGTCCAACTCCTTTCGCAACTTCTGATAGAAGTCGCGCCGGATCTCCTTGAGTCGGCTCGGTCGGATCACTACCGGCGGCAGGGTCGCGACCGTTAGCCCGGCGAGCTCGATCTGCTCTTTGCCACCCTGGCTGAAAACCGTGCGCAGCGCTTCAGTGTCGAGCGGCCGGTCGGTGGCGGGAAAGGTCTCGACCGGGTAGGTCTGTTGCAGTCTGTTTCCGGTCGCGGTCGCGCTGAGCTGCAGCGAGGCGTTGTCCGGCATCCGGATGTCGAGATCGATCCGGTTCGTTTTTTTTACCGAGGCGAGCAGGCGTCGGCAGGCGGCGTCGCTCATGCTGAAAGCCTGGCGCGACGAGACCTTGAATACGGCGTCCCCCTTTTCGAGCGCCTCTTTGAACGGCGAGACGATGGTCACGAACTCGCCCGCCTTGACCTGCCCGCATTTCTTCTGGCCTTTGAACAGCTGCTTGAGGGTGAAGGCCTTGCCCGCCTGGTCGTTTTGCGGCTGGATCCGAACCCGGTCGCCGATCTGCAGCGGGCTGCCGGTCTTGAAGGTGATGCGGCCGGATCGGGCCTGTTCGACCTTGCCGAGGAAGCGGCCGGTCGCGCCGTGCAGCTGCGGCACGGCGATATCGGTCGGCTGGCTTCCGGCGAGAAACCCCTTGGTCGGCGGTCGACCGAAGGAGTCCTTGAGGCTCTGCTTGGCGGCCTGGATCGCCTCCGGTCTCTGTTTCGGCGGAGCGTCGAGCACTGATCGGTAGGCGCCGATGACGGAGGCGACGTACTCGGCGCTCTTCATCCGCCCCTCGACCTTGAAGCTGCCGATGCCGGCCTTCGTCAGGTCGTCGAGCAGTTCGATCGCCGAGAGGTCGTTGGTCGAAAAATAGTAGCCCTGGTCGCGCCGGTGGCGGTAACGGCGCCGACACGGCTGCGCGCAGCGGCCGCGGTTGCCGCTCTTGCCGCCGAGAAACGAGGAGAAGTAGCACTGCCCGGAAAAGGAGAAGCAAAGCGCCCCGTGGACGAAGTGCTCGAGCTCGAGACTGGTTTCGCGGTGGATCGTGGCGATCTCTTCCAGGGTCAGTTCGCGGGCCAGGACCGCTCGCTTGAAGCCGAGCTGCTCCAGTATTTTGATTCCGGCACTGTTGTGGATGGTCATCTGGGTCGAGGCGTGCAGGCGCAGTCCCGGGAAGTGCTCGCGCACGAGCCGCGCGACCGCCATGTCCTGGCAGATCACGGCGTCGGTGCCGATCGATTCGAGGGCGGCCAGGGTTTCGACCAGGGCCGGCAGCTCCTTCTCCTTGACCAGGGTGTTGAGGGTGACGTAGACGCGTCGGTCGCGGGAGTGGGCGTAGGCGAGCATCTGCTCGAGATCGGCCAGGGAGAAGTTCTTCGCCTTGGCCCGCGCCGAGAAGGCGTGCAGGCCGGCATAGACGGCATCGGCGCCGTTTTCAAGGGCCGCGAAGAACGCCTCGAGGCTGCCGGCCGGGGAGAGCAGTTCCGGTTGTTTATGTTGTTTGGTCATTCCTGCGTTGCCGTACTCTTTCCGTTGACGAATAGAGCCGGGCTTTCACCCGGCTCGGTTACAGTTCGAAGCTAGCACGCAGGGCGGTCCGAGGCAAGGCCATTTATTCGATCAGGCCGCGGTCGCAGAAGCTGATGTAATCGCCGTTGCCGATGATGATGTGGTCGAGCACCCGTACCCCCATCAGCTTGCCGGCTTCGACCAGGCGTGCGGTCAGGTCGATATCTTCACGGCTCGGGGTCGGGTCGCCCGACGGGTGGTTGTGCACGAACAGGACCGCGGCCGCCGATTCCCGGATCACCGGGTTGAAGACCTCGCGCGGATGGACGATGCTGGCGTTGAGACTCCCCTCCGAGACCCGTATTTCCCTGAGTAGCCGATTCTTGCTGTCGAGCAGGAGCGAATAGAAATGTTCTTTTTTCTGGTCGCGCAGCTTTTCGTGGTAGTGCCGGAAGATATCGGCGGAAGAAGTGAATCGGGCTCCCGGCAACAGCTGCTGTCGACCGAAACGGCGCGCAAGCTCGAACAGCGCCTGCAGTTCGGCCGCCTTGGCCGGGCCGATCCCCTTCTGCCGGCAGAGCTCTCTTGTCGAGGCGGCCGCCAATGATCGCAGCGAGCCGAACGAGGCGAGCAGCTGGCGGGCCTGGTCGAGAGCGCTGCTCTTGTCGGACGAGCTGCCGGTACGGATGATCAGGGCCAGCAGCTCGGCGTCGGTCAACCTCCCCGGTCCCTGTTGCAACAGTTTCTCACGCGGCCGCTCGTTCAGCGGCCAGTCCTTGATCCGGCGCATGTTTCCCCCTCCATGATACGGATTATTAAATAGCGATACGGCCGGTTATGACAACCGGCCGTATCGGTTCAGATTCTCTGGTTTTGGATCAGTCCTTGGTCGGAGATCCCCAGAATGTTCCGAGCACCTTCTGCTCCTGGTCGGTCAGGGTGGCGCCCATCTTCATCATCTTGCTCATGATTTCGCTCATGTTGCGCCCCTCGCTGATAGCGGTTTCGATCCGCTCCTGGGTGTGACAGAGGGTGCAGCGTCTCTTGATCACTTCACGGTATGCTTCCGGGTCGCCCGGATCGGCGGCAAAAGCGACGCCGGAGAACACAAGAGTGGCCAGCGCCAGAAAAACAATCGATTTCATATTCTACTCCCTGACATAGGTGTCGATATCGGTTTCGTGGACCATGCCCATGCAGTGAGCATATTCCGACTCGATGATGGCATAGTGGTCGCGGGTCTCCTTGGCCATCTTTTCGAAAACGGCGCGGACTCCCGGGTCGACGATCTTGTCGGCGGTCATGTCGAGGTGCTTGGCCAGGTCTTCCTCTTCCTGCATCGCCAGCTCCATTGCTTTGCGCTCATGGACATCCTCTTTCAGGGCTTTTTCCAGGTTGTGCAGGATGGTGGTGTCGAACTTCGGCTCGGTCGCCATGAAGTCGTCGAAGCTGCCGAGCTCCTTGCCGCTGTAGATGTGGAAGAAGTTTGCGGCGTGTTCCCGCTCCTCGCGGGCCAGGGTTTCGAAGACTTTCTTGGCGCGTTCGTTCTTGGTGATGTCGGCCGCCCGGAGATAAAAGTCCATCACGTTCTTTTCGGTCTGGATCGCCATCTTGATGGCTTCCTCGAGATTGAATTCCTGTGGCATAGGCGTTCTCCTTCTGCAAGGCATGAAATTGAATTCCGGAACAAAGAAAGATGTGCCGGAAAGGTTAACCGGAAGCGTAAGACGTAATTTAATTATGAACGATTACCGCCGGTTTGCAACAACAAGAGCTGCGAACCGGTCACAAAATATTACCCGCAGCCTGAAACCGTGGGGGTCGAGGCTGACATATCGGCGTTTGGCTGTGAACAACTTTTCTAGTTACTATCTTCGCCGCCTTTGCATAATCGAGGATGGGTTGGCGTCTTACTCGTGTTTCGTATCGGGTATGAAACGTCACGTTTGTGAATGTGATGGATAAAAGGAGTTGGATAGATGGCGAAAAAAATCGTGAGCGGACTCCCGTTTATCATTATGATCACCGCCCTTATCGGCGCCATCGTCGCAGTCGGCTGTTCGGAGGCCGATCATAAGCCGTCGATGCAGCAGGTTAACCTCAAGCCGGGGCTGTGGAAGATCACCAGCAAAGTCGAAGCGCCCGGCGTCAAGATTCCGATGCCATCAACCACCAATACCCAATGTCTCGGCGCCAATGATCTGGTGCCGAAGTCAAACTACAGCGGTAACGGCTGCGATATCGTCAATCTGCGGGTCGAAGGTGACACCATCACTTACGATGTCGAGTGCGCCGCCAACGGCAGCGCCAGCAACTCCAATGCCAGCCTCACGTATAGCGGGACGAGCATGGAAGGGATGGTGACCACCAATGTCACCAGCCCGACCGAGATGAAGATGATCACCCAGCTCTCAGGTCAGCGCATCGGTTCCTGCAAGCTTTGATATTTCTTGGAAAATATGATCCGTTTCTTTTGAGTTGATAGCTGTTCAGGTTGCCTGAACAGTTTCTGAGGTAACAGGAGGGAAGAGAACCGTTCTGGGGGCAGGGCGGTTCTCTTTTTTTGTGTCGAACGTCCTTTTTTTCTATTTAGAGTTCCCGTTTTGTAAAAAGATTAACGGTCGATTTGAACTTGCCCTGTCATGAATAGAGTCGTCGAAGAAAAGAAAACAACGCGCCTGGCGGCGGGCACGGCATTCGCGGTTGCCACTGCCGTTTTTCAACGATACTGCCAGTCTCGATAAGTTTCGTCGCTGTGGCTCTCGAGCCTGCAACGAGCTGCAAGAATCAACGACTCCGGTGATTTCAGCGATGATGTTTCTGCTTTTTCCCCATAGCTCTTGAGGTGCAAGCGAGTCAGAGCTTTTCCTTGAACGTAGCCCGACCGCGAAAACCACGAAGACGAATCATGATCGCCTCGAGGCGATCTCTCTACCACCGAAGTTCAAAAGAAAAAAAATCGCCCAAACGAAAAAGCCACCTGCAGGGGAGCCGCTTCTTTGGCTCGTTTTTCTTCGGGGACACTTCCCGAAGTTCAGGGAAGTGTCCCCATCCGGGAAAATGAACCCGGCGTGTGGGGCCGGGACCCCACGACTTTATTTTGTTGACTTAATAGTCGTGAGGTCAAAACATTACAACCCATCCAACATTTCCCGCCGCTTCGGCGAAAACCGAATCGCCATGATCCGCACGAACATCAGCGCCAGCACTAACGCAATCGCCAGTCCGACCCGCGCTGGGTCAACCTCGCGGTACCAGAACCCCATAATCTCGGTGATCACCACCACCAGCACCGTATCGATAATATAGGTCACCTTGACCCGCCCCTCGGTAAAATAGGCGCGCACGGTCCGGAACAGTTCGAGCACGGCGAGCACCATCAGCACGTCGATCATCACCTCTTTGAGCGCCCCGTGGAAACCATGCCCGCCCGCAAATGAACGAGCACATTCGGCCAGGTCGGCC